>PXBV01000002.1 GCA_003565575.1 Psychroflexus sp.
TGTCTACTGTAGAGGTATCTTCAAAACACGCATCAAAATTAAACACTGAATTTAAAGCCTACTTTGAACACTCTCCAGATTTTGATTATTATGTACTCACTGGAAACAGCAAAAAGCTTAAAGTATTGGCTGAACTATTTGATAGACACGACTATATTTATGAATTTTCAGACAGTAAATCCTTAAAAGGTAAACCGGTTTATGGATCTACAAGGTCTTCAAACTTTGAAGCAGAGAATGCTTTAGTTTTACCTGCTAACCAGCCTAAAACTAAAATGCTAAAAGTGCTTTTTGAAGCCGACCCAGAATTAAGTACGCCTCTTACTTATGATATCACATCTTGGAATCTTGCGTTGGCACACGGTGTGGACGTTTATACCGTAAGTGGTAAAATAAATACTAAAAAGAAAAGCGAATTCAGCCAAGAACAAAATTTAAGTAAATCTCCCGTAGCCTACATTGCAGCATGGGAGAGTATTAAAGATGCTGCATTTTTATCACAACTCCTCAAAGCTGGCGTAGATGTAAGAGCTACAACTAAGCCTTTCAAAATAGAAGGTAAATCTTACGAAAGAGGAACTTTAGTGATCACCAAGACGAATAACAAAGCCTCAAATATTGATTCTTTGATTGTAGCAACAGCTAATGCACATGAAATAAAACTGACTACAACAACAACTAGCTTTTCTGAATCAGGGACGGACTTTGGCTCTCCAGACATAAAGAAAATACATCCGCAACGTATAGCCGTATTGAGAGGTAAAGGAACCTCTTCTTTAAGTTATGGGTCTTTGTGGTACTTTTTTGAACAAGAATTAAACTACCCTATCATTTCAGTATCAACGGATGATTTTAATAAAATAGAGCTAAAAAATTATGATGTCTTAGTGATGCCAAATGGTAACTACTCCTCAATCTTGAATACTAAGAAAATGGAAGAATTGACCTCTTGGATTCAAAGCGGTGGAAAAGTTATAGCCTTGGCCAATGCAACCTCAAGTTTTGAAGGTAAAAAAGGCTTTGCACTCAAAAAAGTTAGCAAAGAAAAAGATTCTACAGAAACTAATTTAATCCCTTATGCTGAAAGGCAAAAGGAAAGTACTAAGAACAATATCACCGGAGCCATCTTTAACGTTAAAGTAGACAACACTCACCCGCTTGGATTTGGATATAAAGACAAATATGCTACTTTAAAAACCAGTTCAACTGCTTATGAGTACCTTAAAAGTGGATTTAATGTTGCTTATATGGACAGCTCAAGTGAACGCTTGAGTGGTTTTGTAGGAGAAAAAGCGAGTAAGAACATCTCAAATTCTTTAGTATTTGGTGAGCAACGTTTAGGACGTGGCAGTGTTATTTATATGGTAGACGACGTTATGTTCCGCTCCTTTTGGGAAAATGGAAAACTCTTTTTTGCCAATGCTTTGTTTATGGTAAATAATAGAAGTCAGGAGTTTAGGTAAAATTGACACATACTATAATGTAAATTTAGACCTCAAAGGTTTCAAAAACCTTTGAGGTCTTTTTATTATTTTTTATCAATTCAAAGTTACCGTGCTATAATCCACATTGAGAGAGAGACGCTGAGTATCGGTTTTTGTAGCTGAATTGGTATAAATCACATTATCAAAACTCTTTGTCATTTTCAAATCTAAATCTGAATTCATATTAAATTTTGAATTAGAAGATTTAGCATAAAAATTGAAATTAGAAGTTTTGGGCAGCTTTAAATTGGCAGATGATTTTTCTAGTTGAATATCAATTAAAGAAAATTTTGGGTGAATCTCATGGATGGTCAGCTCACCGTAAGATCCTTGAATAAAAGCTTGATTCTTTAAGTTTTTTACCTCCAATTGAGACATCTTAGACTTAACATGAAGATCATGAACGTCATTGATATTTACTCTTTTTGAAAATACCAGGTCCAGTTTTAATTGATCCGCTGAGTTCACTTCTAGGTTGGAATAATTTAATTTTAACTCTGAAGCTTCACCAGAAAGCGTTTTCACAGTCATGTCAGAATACCTAAGGTTAGCTTTCAAATTTTCCATGGATTCTGCGTCAAGACTAGAGTGCATCAAGTCCACATCAAAAGTCGCTGATTTAGGAACCTTAATTTCGATGATTTTTTTGATGGATTTTGATGAAATGTTAAGGCTATCTCTAGAGTTAGACCTGAACCGCTTTAGAAAAAAGATGGAATCAGGATTAATCTCTGCCATACCACTAATTCCCCTATCAATCAGCTCTTTTCTTTTATGCAAAACGTCTCTTCTCCACTCTAACATCGTTTCTCTAAACTCTTCCATTTCTTCTCTAAAGCTGGAAGATTGAATTTGTTCTTTAAATTTTTCTAGATAGGCTTTACCATCCTCCTTAAAAGCCTCATAATCAAAATTAAAAAAAGATGGAGCCTCAGGAGGACTTGGTGGTGAAACGTCTTCAAGACTTGAAGAGGCTTTCCCTTTTAATGATTCATCTTCTCCTTTTACTCTTGGCGGAGTTTGCGGCGAAAGAGGTGATGCTACTTTTCGTATGACCATCCCTTTGATTCTGGATTTCTGTGGTGAATGGGATGAAATTTCAACTCGTTTACTATTTCCCAAAACTTTGATTTCATAAGCCTCATAAATTTCATCAAATTCTTCTTGAGTTAGATTGTCGCTAGTTAATGTTGCCTTAACTTCCACTTTATTTTTGTTCCAAGTTGACACCTTAATGGTGGCATGGGAAAGGTCCAATTTGATTTCAGGATTCTTATCCATATCAAATGTTTCTGTATGTTCTCTTTTGCTTTGTGAAGTTCCAAGAATTGGAAACAACATAAGTAAAAGGACAAATCTATAACTGATGTGCATTATTTTTTTCATGATGTAATGTGTTTAATTCGTTCAATTTGAGTTTTAAATTTTGAAGCAATTCTAATCTCAATTGTAAATTATCAATCATGGCTTCAAAGATAGCTTCATTAAAGCCCGCTGTACTTAATTCGATTTGAAGCAATTTATAATCCTTCTCTATTTTCTCTAATTCTTCTAAATATGAAAAGGCAACCTCTTCGTAA
>PXBV01000051.1 GCA_003565575.1 Psychroflexus sp.
GTTACGGGCTTAAGAAAAAATGAACAGCTAGACCCCGACGGTGGAAAAAAAGCCTACTTTAAAATTAACGCCTTAACCGGTGAATATGTCAATATTCAAGAAGATATAGCCAAAACCATGAATCAAGTTATTCAAGAAGAGTTTACAGGTGATTATTTATATCTCAAGTTAAGCAAAGGCCTTTCAAATACGTATATAATAGGCTTAAGTACAAAGACAGGCGAGCCTGTTTTTGAAACAGATAAAGTAAAAAATAGACTAGGCACAGACTTCGACCCTTTTTTACTCAACAATAATAGAATTATCGATTTTTCATCTAAAGGCATTCATTTTTACGATGCTAAAACCGGTGAAGAATACGAAGTTATAAGTTATAAAAACGTAGGTGTTGGTAAATTTAAAAACCAGTTCATTTTTGATGAAGGTATTCTTTTATTAGGTACCAAAGGAACTGCCATAATTGATAATGCGGGTAATGTTAAAACTGTTTTTGATGATTTAGATGAAATTCAAGATATCCGTATTCAGGAGGATATATGGCTTATACAAAAAAACAGGATGGTTTCCCTTAACTCTCAATCCTTTGACGTTTTAAAAGATACGAAGCTTCAAAAAAATGAAACGATTCACTTTAGTCCATCCGGAGCAGTTAAATTAAAACTTAATGCGGACACTAAGGAGATTACTGCATTTTAATTGTTTATAGGCTCTAATCAAGTTTAGGCGCTAGAACGATAAGCAATGAAGATTTAAAAGAATAACAAAAGAAACTAATTAATGAAGTTTAACCTATACACTTTTAAGATGAAAACAATTTTACTTTTTTGTTTATTACCAATTTTTAGCTTCGCTCAAACACAAATAGGAAACCCTATTAATGGAAGCAGCGAAAATAATCAAAGCGGCTATGCTGTGGCTAACTCCTTTGATGGAGACGTTATTGCGATAAGTTCTCCTTATTTTAATAATGATAGAGGAGTGGTTAGGATTTTTCAAAACAATTCCGGGAGCTGGTCCCAAGTAGCAAATGATATTGTTGGAGACTCCGCAGATGATTTAAGCGGTAGAGCTTTAGCATTATCAGCAGATGGAAATATTGTTGCTATCGGTTCTCCAAATAGCAATGGAAATTCGTCTACTGCTGGTCAAGTGAGAGTTTTTGAAAAGCAAACCAATTTTTTGATTACCTCATGGGTACAGCTCGGGAGTGATATCAATGGAGACCAACAAGGAGGTAGAAGTGGGTATAGTGTAGCCTTGTCTGCAGATGGAAAAACATTAGCAGTAGGAGCACCATTTCATCAACAAAGCTCAGGACAAGTAAAAGTTTACACCTACACTTCTGGAAGTTGGAATTTGGTTGGAAACCCAATAGATGGAATTTCTCCTGGCGATTGGAATGGAAGCAGTGTTGCTTTATCAGCAGATGGAAATATTGTAGCTGTTGGAGCTAATAGGAGCAACATAAATGGATCAGATTCGGGTCAAGTGAGGGTTTTTGAAAATACTTCTGAAGGTTGGACTCAAATAGGAGCTAACATTGATGGTGCTGAAGAAGGAGACAGGTCTGGGTTTAGTATTTCTATTTCAGATGATGGCTCAGTCTTAGCTGTTGGTTCGCTTAATGGAACTCATAACGGGCAAACTCCAGGTGTGGCAAGGGTTTATAAGTATAATTCTGGAACCTGGTCACAATTAGGCGCAGACCTTGTTGGTGAAGCTTCAGGTAATAGAAACGGACGTAGCCTTTCTCTTTCTGGGGATGGAAACTGGCTTGCTGTGGGAGAACTTAATTTTAATGCTAGTGTTAATAATGCTGGGCGCATACGACTTTTTAATAATCAAAATGGAAACTGGGAACAAGTTGGAGCTGATGTATCTGGAGAGACCACTAATAGTGGACTTGGATTTAGTTTAGCATTATCAGGAGATGGAAGTAAACTAGTTGCTGGCATGCCTTATATGAATGATAATGGCAACAATTCTGGACAAACTAGAATTTATGAATTGACAACCCTGTTATCTAGTGATAACTTTATTCTTTCAGAATTAAAAATATAACCAAATCCAGCTACCAATCATGTAAATATAAAACTCAACCAAGGAACACGTCTTGATCACGTAAACATCTATAACCTTGTGGGTCAACGGGTAAAGAAATCTAAAAATAATTGGATTGATGTTAGTGATTTGTCTAAAGGAATCTACTTTTTTGAAGTAAATACCAGTGAAGGAAAAGCAACCAAGAAAATAGTCATAGATTAACTTAAAAAAATAATATAAAATGAAAGCATTTATAGCATTGTGTTTATTGCCCTTGATAAGTTTTTCTCAAATACAATTGGGCGGAAATATGGTAGGGGAAGTGAGTGGTGATAGAAGTGGCTGGAGTGTTTCCACCTCGGCAGATGGAACAGTAGTTGCCGCTGGCGCTCATTTAAACGATGATAATGGCTCAATGTCTGGTCATGTGAGAATTTTTAAAATCATCGATGGAGATTGGGTTCAATTAGGAGAGGCAATTGCCGGAGATAGCAACGGAGATCAAAGTGGCTTTAGCGTTTCTTTGTCTGCAAATGGGGGAATAGTTGCTATTGGTGCTCCACGTAAACGTTTAAATGGTGGTTCAAATGCTGGACATGTTAGGGTTTTTGGATATAATTCTAGTGCAAATAGTTGGGAGCAATTGGGAGGTGATTTAGATAATGGAGAACGAGGAGATAGATTTGGTTTTAGCGTTTCTTTATCGGATGATGGCTATACATTGGCTGTTGGTGCGCCTACCTTTGACCCTGGAGGTCTTTCGGGTGGTTTATTAAGTGCTGGGCAAGTTAAAATATATAAATATGAATCTGATAATTGGATGCAAGAAGGACAAACACTTTTAGGTGAAGATCCATTTGATGAATTAGGTCATAGCTTATCCATATCTGGTGATGGGTCTAGAGTGGCTCTTGGAGCTGGTGGAAGTGGTGCTGGAAATGGTAATAAAGTGAAAATATATGAAAATGTAAATGGAACGTGGGAGAAGCAAGGAAATA
>PXBV01000320.1 GCA_003565575.1 Psychroflexus sp.
AGTGTATGCAGAATCCCATGAGGAACTAATGAGCTCAGATCTCCCCACACAATACCAATTACTGGTTACACAACAGAATTGGATTGGGTGGATTCAAATCTTTAGAGGACACTGGAGTAACAAGTGGAAAACACAACATGAAAAATGGAGGAAGTCCCACTCGAATGTAAGCAGGTATCAACAAGGGGAGAATTGGCTAAGTGGTCTTAGGGAGTACTACCTTGGAGGGTGGTTATATCTATGGAAACTTCAAAATGACAAACAATAGTCTAAGAACAAAAGTGACTGCCAAAGTATATGGAGAGCTATCTTCCGCTCTCAATTGGACAACATCTACTCTTGCCGACATGGCTTAAGTCTGTGTGATAAACACCTCATCCCCTATGGTAATTTGGACCAACATATGAAAGAAGCATCATTGCTGGATGCTTGTGTCTTGACGCTTCTCCTGCAGCTCTGGGATGTCCTTGTCAAGCAACAAGGTTAGGCGCACAAGGCAATGAAAGAATTGATGAATACGCTTACAGTTAACAAATAGATCTCGGTTTTTTCATAAGCCTGTTTTAAGACACGGCATGTGAAATTGAAAATGTTTTATCTTTTGACACGTATCATGGAAATATCGACAAGGAATACTACTCTGTATACAACCCTGTGAAAACAGTAGTAAGTCTACGTACGTACGTAGACTTGTTGACAGCGCACTGTCACACCCTCGGCACTCGCTCCATCATGTGAAATAATGCGCACCTCCGTCCACAAAACCACAAGTCGTTTGCATCACATCGAAAAACAAAAACTTTCATGACATCAACGTTGCAGGTGTTGTTTTCTGACAACAAGCAAAAAGCATGGTATCAATGAGAAGAGTCTCACCTAAATTACAACAGTCATGTTCTTGTAGTGAACCCTTGCCTTACAAGACGGTCAGCGGTCTTCCAAACAAGGTGTTCAACGTTGAGTATTTCAATGTTTCACTTGCCCTTGCTCTCGGGCAGTTACCAATCTTGCCACCTTCCGATCACCGGTTCCAACCGTATATCCTTACCAGAGAGTAAAGACATTGTGGAGTAGGGTTCAGGGATGCACCATTATTCAACAATCCACCTACACTGCCATTTTCATCTTCGTTTTCATTGTGGCCAACATATTGATTACCAACACAACCAACGGGTACCTATTGATTGTTAGGAGCTGGTGGTTTCTTTGAAGCTCAGAGCAATTTCCCCACACAGTTTGGCAGATCTCATCTTGTCCAAGTCAAACAGAGTGCAATTGAGGATAGAGGAGACCGATCCCTGAGAAGGCTACAGCAATTGAGAATAGAGGAGACCGATCCCCGAGAAGGCTACAGCATCATCAGCCATGTAGAAATTTTTGCCAATCTGCTAAATAAAATAGGGTGAATTTTCAATAGATCAGTGAAAAAATGCGTCTTACTATTAACCTTTCTCCACATGCATTTGGTTGTGCACTGTCAGGTAAAGCGCTGAGCAGCCGCTGCATCCAGACGCAAGTAAGCTTAGGAGGCAAGTGAGTTGATGGCCACTGAATCTTCACAAATGCTGATGTTGTTGAATAACTAGCACTCCAACTTACTGTTAATGGAAAAGTATTCCAACCTGCCAGTCATATAGGTGAAAAATGATGGCTGCAAACGGGTTGTATTTTTGAGGTTCTCACAAACAAATACCACGCCGCCGGGTTGTATTTTGGGTCAATAAATACAACTCCACATACAACTTTGGGTAGTATTCAGTACCCTTGCAGAACACGTAGAGTCTATGTGGCCAGTACTGGATCACACCCCATTTCTGCCAAGGTATCAATCTCGTAGATTTATTTAATTTCCTACCAGAGTCTACGTAAAAAATACTACTTTGGTTGTATTTTGTCGATAACATACATGTTTTGATACATGCTTGATTGGAATATTCTGAATGTGGCATTTCAACACGTGACTCAAATCAGCGTGAAACCATGTGTGCTGGGGAGCATTCGAAATTGCATGGTATTGCAATTTCCACATGAGTGTGAATGAATATCTTTTACATGTGATTTGTTAACTTCCCGCGAGAAATAGGGAGAAAGAGCGAAAGAATCGCGATAAATTAATAACGAATCATGGTTTTAACTATATTCATTCATATAAATGTTTGGTTGCACCTATATGCCAATGTTCATTAAGAGGGTTCCTATAGTCACGAAAAATTACCATCCAAAACTAAACATTAACAGTACCCATAACCCATAATTTTTTGTAAGATCCAATGGTCCCTATAGTCACGGAATTTCAACGTTCCCGAAAATTTCCAAATTTTGCATGGTCAGCGATTTCGCAAATCCTGAGCATCACTGTTTCACACAAATATGTTACAACATGACTTCTCGTAAAAAGCGCCTTTCACTGTCAAACCAAAACCTTGCGAGTATTGTATGTGCTGTTGTTGGCAATACTGTTCAGAACACTACAACCACGTCTGGAAATTGTGGTTTTACAACACAAAAAATCTTTGGATTGCAGGACAAATTTCATTTTTGACTTGGAACATATCCTCTCGGGCAAATCGCAAGGCAGCTTTGGCTCGGTTTCGCGATGCGAAAAACAAATGCCTAATGGGCGAAGACGGCGGTGATCTTGAAATCCGAGAAGAGGAAGATGTCTATAACATTGTTAATGAAGAAGAGTATCAGACTTTGGTGAACTCACGCCGTCAACGCAAAGACTTCCTGGTGGACGATGGTAAGTCTCCCATTTCTTGCAGGATCTGGTCTAATTGTAAGAACTATGCTAACACTCTTGCAATTCATTTTCAAGACGGCTTGGTTTATTATGACGATGGAGAAGAACGTTTGGGCGACGAAGATGCTGAACAAGAACGACGCAAGCGGTCTAGGACTGCTGCACTGACGGCAATAGCCCTGAAAAAAGACCGTAAGAACAAGAGCTCAGCTCGATAATATTCGATAATGGTGATCGGCATTATAAACAAAGACTCCCAAGTCTTATAGAATACAAAATAACTATAATCCTGTAT
>PXBV01000388.1 GCA_003565575.1 Psychroflexus sp.
ATAAAGAAAAGACAGATGAAGTTTTGAAAGAAGGTTATTTCCATACTGGGGATATTGGAGAGATTGACAGTGAAGGCTTTTTGAAAATAACAGACCGAAAGAAAGAAATGTTCAAAACCTCTGGAGGGAAATACATAGCTCCACAAATTATAGAAAATGTAATGAAACAATCCCGTTTTATAGAACAAATTATGGTTATAGGAGAAGGTGAGAAAATGCCAGCTGCTCTTATCCAATTAAATGAAGAGTTTGTTAAAGAATGGGGAGAGCGCAAAGGTTTAAGTTTAGGCAATTCACTTGAACAAATGGTTAAAAGCCAAGAATTAAAAGAGAGAGTACAAGAAGAAGTAGATTTTTACAATCAAAAATTTGGTAAATGGGAGAGAATCAAAAAATTTGAATTGACTCCAGACGTTTGGAGTATTGAAAGTGAGCACCTTACGCCTACTATGAAGCCAAAACGAAGAGTGATTAAAGAAAAATACAGAGACCTTTACAATAAAATTTATTCCAAATAAGGAATCCATCTTGTTAAAAAAAGGGGTCTAAGTTTAGGCTCCTTTTTTGGTTTATGCTTGTCCGTAAATAAAATTTAAAGTTTCTTTGTTTCATGAATCCATCAGCTTCAGGTTGGCTTGTTAAGTGCTTACAGCGTATTATCGCCTCTGAAATTGTTACTTTACCAGAAGGTCAATTTTATGAATTGCTCAGGGGCACAGGTTTCATTTATGGAAGTAGCCAAAGTGCCTTGGTGCCCTTAACTGGAAATCTGACTTACACACAGCAAGAGTTGGCAAAAATAAACCTCTTTGTAGCCTTAGTGTATACAGACTATCAGTTTCATAAAAACATTACTGAAGAGCTCATATTCAACCGTCTTACTAACTTTTATGATGTATTTTATACTCAAAGTGAATTTTTGAGACCGATTTTTAATTTCAAAATCAAGGCTGAACATAAACTTGAACAGCTTATCCACAAACGAATTCAGACCAGTGAAGGTCTCATTCAAAAAAACTTTAGCCATATTGTTACTAACGCTTTGTTATTTACAGATGTTTTAACTTACAGAAAGGCATTTAATAAGCCAGAATCAGCTACTGAGTATGCAAAATCCATTGAAGAGGTATTAACACAAAACGTGTTTTTAGCATTAAATCGAAAAACCAACAAATCTAGGCAAGATGCACTCATATTAAAGCTGATAAAAAGCTCTCTACGCTACAACTTTTCATTTTCAGAACACACTTTGGAAATGAAACCTGAGGCATATTATCAACTTTTAGACGCCTGGGGAAAGTACTATTTATTTGATTTAGTCTGCATGGCAGTCTATAGCGATGAGCAAATAGAAGTAAATGAACTTGAATTTATGGCGAATTTAGGAGACGTACTAAACCTTTCTGAAAATCATATGAATGAAAGTATCACATTTTTATTTGACTTCATAACTCAACACAGAAAACAAATAGCCTATTTCAACTTCAGTAATCCTTTAAATCATTTTTATCAAAAAAATCAAAAAGCTGTCAAATTGCTTTTGACCCGAAATAAAAATCGCTTATATAAAGAACTATTGCACAGCAAAGAACTAGTGTACCTTATAGGCCAATCTACTCATCGAGAATTGAATGCTAATGAAAAGTCTAAAGTGAAAGCACAACTTTTTGACATTTTCAAAAGCATTCCTTCTCTGGCTATATTTGTCCTACCTGGCGGCAGCGTTTTGTTGCCAATCATAATTAAATTCATTCCTCAGTTGCTTCCTTCTGCTTTTAATGAAAATAATGAAGAAGATTAAGGAGAATATCTTCATTTGTGATGATAGTCAGTAGTAATTTAATGAGTGTTAGCATAATAAGGATTGAGTTTTATTTTCTGGAGATGCTGCCTCCAGACTTAGATGAATTGATTTGCGTTTTTCCACTTGGCTGATGGTGATAATACACATCTCCTCCACTACTTACTTCAGCTTTTAAATCTTCCATTGGATAAACAGAAATCGATGAACCTGATGAGGCTTTTGCTACTACAGATTTAGATTCTAAGCTTTTTGAATGGACCTCTGCTCCACTAGATGTTCTCACATCCAGTTGATGAGCCGTTCCTCTTAAAGTTACTTCTGCACCTGAGGAAGCCTCTACATTAACAGAAATAGCTTCAGTTTCAACTAAAGCAGAAGAACCACTTGAGCTATCAATTAATAAATCTTCAACATTTAGGCTTAAAACAGCTTCAGAGCCACTTGATGTTTCTAACTGAAGCGTTTTTAAATCAATATCTAGGTACACTTCTGCTCCACTTGATATGTCAAGAACTAGATTTTCAAAATTTAATCTATCCTCAGATTTTAATTCTGTTCCACTAGAGACTTTTAAAGTTTCAAGCCTTTCTGTAAAATACAAAGTGATGGATTTTGCATCTGCACTAGAGATTTGTTTTTTAGAACCGATGTCTAATTTTCCAGATGGGTTATCGAATTCCAGAACTTCAAATAAATTTTCATTGGCTTCTACGACCATATAATTGGAGCTTGAAGGTATTAATGTGACTTCCCAACCTCGACTTAGCTTTAAGCTTGAAAATGCATCCAAAACAATTTGCTCTGAAATCACTTCACCTTCTCCTTTGATTTTATCTGGAAAGTTGACATTAAACGCACAGCTAGTGCACAATAGAGCTATTGTAAGAAAAATAGAATAAATAGGAGTTTTCATGATTTTTAATTTTTTGTTGATAATGAGTCTATAGATGTTTCGTTAATTAAAGCTTCCCAAGAATTATTTTGGTAGCTTAGATAAGTATTGAATTCAGATCTTTTAAAATTTCTTATTCTATTGAAATTTTGAACATTTTTATCTACATATAATATGAGACTTTCTGGGACGTAAATTGTTACGTCCACTTTTAGGTTTTTCTTCTGTAAATCTGAATCTGCAATGAAAAAATTATCTAGTTTTAAAGAAAATTGATCTAGTGCATAATTGTAATCAATTAATTCGGCCTTTTCCCTGGCTTTGCTTTTGCTGGAAGCAAG
>PXBV01000185.1 GCA_003565575.1 Psychroflexus sp.
ATAACCACACTGTGGCCGATCAAAATACCCCTAAATATTACCTAATCACCGACTATCGAACTCCCCAATATTTTGCCCAAATAAAAGAAGTAATACCCGGTGCCATGGTAACCAATGTTAACGAAGAAATTAAAATCATTTTGGGCATTTTTAATAATAACGAAGCAGCCCAACAACAAGCACAAATGTTTCAAAAACAACAATTACCCGTAACCATCATCACAGATAACTAGTAATTTACTTAATTACAATCACTTTATTTTAAATTTTGTGCTTGCGTTCAAATAACTAAATCACAAAAATTATTTACTTTTGAGTAGATAGAGATTTAATTTTTCTTTTCCATCAACATCAAACTTCAATCCAACTTCTGTTTCATCAACTACATTGATTTTTGGTACTGAATTATCATCAATTTTAATACTTGTGACTTTTGCAGATTGACACCAAGAAATATTTTGATTTACTAGAAAGACATCGCATTCAAGAGCTAGACTAGCGTGGCTAATTTTGGCGACTCCAGCTTGTGGTTTTTTATACCATTCCGTAATTTTACCAATGTTTATTGCTTCACCAATTTTTTCTTTTTGTTTAATGACTTGGAATGTGAATAGATCGTTTAGCGATTGACATAAACTTTCAACAAATTTACATAGCTCTAATAAAGCATTGAATCCTAAAAAATCATCAATCAAAGAAGTATGTGCAGCATCATTACGATAGCTAATTAGTTCATTAAGTTCACCTTCAGCAGTATTTTGGCTGCCTCTAACTTCTTCAACAAATTGTTTAATCGATCTGTGTTTATCAATCCATGTCCAAGAATGAGAAATACCAACATCATTTAGTAACTTATCTAAAATTTCTTTTCTTAAGTTTTGTTCGTGAAATAAAAAAGCATCTGGTACAAGTTCATAAGTATATTGATTATTAATTCCATTAAACAAACCATTGATCACATCTTCAATAACAAGATGTTCATATCTATTTTTATTTAACTCTAACAACAGTCTGCCAACCCCTAATTTATGAGTATTTCTAATTTTTTCGTCTAAATCATTATAATTTAAGCATAACTGAGGTAGTAATCTTAGCCATTCTCTAATTAAATCTTCAACAAAGTTTTCATAAACCGCGTATAGTTTAGTTACAGCAGCACAATGATCGTAAATACGCCATTCTCTAGCTTTAGGAGTATTTTTACTAATCTGTTTTAATAATTCTCTATAATCTTCAGAGTTTTTGGTTGTAATATTTTTATTATTTAAGATAATTTCTCTCAAATTTTCATTAGTTATGATAATAGAGCGAACAGTAATAATGTTGTTTTTTGCCTGTGATAAAAGCTCTTGAAACACTACCATTTACTCCGCAATAATTTGAGCGAGCATATCATCGAAAAGTCTGATTCTTGTTTGCAAATCTGCCTTCGTTCTTCCTGCACCTGTAAATAATTTTTTACTGTCTTGTTGCAATAGCTTTTTAGTTGCTTCAAAAATCTTGGATTTTTTTTCGATTAATATATCGTAATTTTCTAAATGACGGCTAAAGCCAACCATCACTGCATCGTAAAAAGCTTTGTAAGATTTTTCTTTCCAATTCTTATTTTTAGGATCGAAGGGTTTAAATAGCTTGTTTTCATAAACTTGACTAGCTAAATTTATAGTATCAATAAATATTTTTTCTAGAATTTGAATATCCTCATCGGAGAAATCTAAGCTTTTCAGCATATAAAGATTTAAAAAGCTTTCTATTCCATTACGAAACTCATTTACATGACGAAAAGCAAAAAAACGTAAAACTAATTCCACATCTTCCATTTTTTTGTAGAGATTATTATCTTTTAGTTTTTCCTCATCATCAATTGGAATATCCCAAGCTTCTACAAAAGTTTTATTCTCCGCTAAGTTCAATAAAAGTTCATTGAACTTACTGGAATAAATACAATTGCGTATTTCTTGTTTGCTTAAATGTACACCTCCAGTATTAAGTCTTTCAAAAGTAATTTGCTTTAAAAAAAAAGCCTCTTCAGTGCTTTGTGTAGATTCAGTAATTAAAACAACAGAAGATATTGCTCGACGGTCAATTCCTGCTTTTATCTTATCTGGAAGCTGTTGATAAGTACGCCCATTTAATTCAGACCATAATTCTAATCCTTCAAGTTTTAAATTATTATTATAAAAGTCTTTGATGGCTGTAATTCTTTGTTGACCATCCATAACTTCGTAAGAATTATATTCTTTTTCGTATAAAATAATTGGAGGAACAGGAATATTAATTAAAAATGATTCTATTAATTGTGATTGTTTAGTTTTATCCCAGCGAAGTCTTCTTTGATAAAAGGGACGAACATTCATATATTTTGTTTTTTTAAGAGACTCGGCAAAACTAGGAAGCTTTTCACGATTCATTTCGGTGAGAATTCTTTGCTGTCCTCGTTCATATTTATTATTAATCTCTTCATCTGTCATTTGATGTTTGCCATTCTTGGAGGATGAACGTTCCCACATTTTTTTTTCTGCTGGTGCAATTATCATGAGTTTGATGTTCTATTAAGACAAATAAATAAGCAACATAAATATAGACTAACGTGTTTTTAATTGCATAACTTTTTTATGGCTAATGCAGATGAGTCAGAGTTTTATTCAATTTTTTAAAATTACTTTAATTTAACCTTATGTCCTATGGAAATGCACATTAGAGTATCAGAAACGATGCGACATCTCAAGTTTAACACTTCCTACACCATTTCTTCGGTCATTACTTGTTTTTGTGTTGCCATGACATAAATCTTACTATGCTGTATTGTTATTGAATAATCCGCATAGTGACAGGCTAAAATTGAGGTCGTGTAGCACCATGACAATGGTTTTTGCCTTAGTTTCATAGGGTTGTTGTAATCTAAGTCTAGTAAGGACGTAATATATTACGTCCCAACCGTTAAACTATTTACCCATACCTAACTGTTGAGCTTTTTGATAAACCTTACCCTCAGTCAATAGAGAAGGGGCAATGATAACCTCAACCTCTTGCAT
>PXBV01000266.1 GCA_003565575.1 Psychroflexus sp.
ATACAACTACAACAATACGGAGTCACTGAATTAACAGCTACAACTAAATAATACTACAAACCTGCGTTTATCTCGTCCTATATTAAAATAAACGTGTATTTTTATGCGGATATAACTAGTTACCTGCAAGCTGAACCCCACCGCAGAAACAGCACATTTGGTTTTTGCTGATACTTAAGCCAACGCTGAAAAAAACCAAAAGAGCTGTTTTCTGCCTTTGCGCTTTTTAACCTACTAAAAAGATTGTGAATAAAAAATATTAAAACATCCAAATCGAAATAGCAAAGTTTATTAACTTGTACTGCTAAAGTAAAAATAATGATTGAAAAAAGGATTAACATAGAGAATATTGATGGACAACTATTTGAAATAAAAGTAGTTGACCCTGAAAATTCTAAGCCAGCTTCTTTTACACATTATTTACATAATCATAAAAATGGAGTTTCTCAATACTATAAAAAGGATGCGATTTCTTATGTAAAAGAAATTCTAAAAAAAGAATATCATACAGAAAAAGTTACAAATAAAGTAGCGGAAGAAGCTCTTCAATATTTGATTTTTGATTTGAACAAATCTGTTCCATTCCCAGCACCAGAGAACCCAAAATTCAAATTTATTGATCTTTTTGCGGGGATTGGAGGATTTCGTTTGGCACTTCAAAACCTTAAAGGAAAATGTGTTTTTACAAGTGAGTGGGATAAATATTCTAAACAAACTTATAAAGTCAATTTTGGAGAAATACCATTTGGAGACATTACAAAACCTGAAACAAAAAATTATATTCCAAACAATTTTGATGTACTTTGTGCGGGTTTTCCTTGCCAAGCATTTTCGATTGCAGGTAAACGAGGTGGGTTTGAAGATACAAGAGGGACACTCTTTTTTGATGTTGCAGAGATAATAAAAAGAAAACAACCAAAAGCAATTTTTCTCGAGAATGTAAAAGGTCTTCGTAATCACGATAAAGGAAAAACATTAGCTACAATTTTAAATGTACTTCGAGAAGATTTAGGGTATTATGTTCCAGAACCTAAAATATTAAATGCGAAGCAGTTTGGTGTTCCTCAAAACAGAGAACGAATTTTCATTGTAGGTTTTCGTAAAGATTTAGAAGTTACAGATTTTGAGTATCCAGAACCAACTAATAAAACCGTGGTATTAGCAGATGTTTTGGAACAAGAAGAAGTCTCTGTTAAATATTATTTATCGACAACTTACGTTCAAACATTAAAAAACCACAGATCTCGCCACGAAAGCAAAGGAAACGGTTTTGGTTATGAAATAATTCCAAATGACGGAATAGCAAACGCAGTTGTTTGCGGTGGAATGGGCAGAGAACGAAATTTAGTTTTTGATGATAGACTGACAAATTTCAAACCAATAACAAACATTTCAGGAAAGGTTAATCGAGAAGGAATTAGAAAAATGACACCACGAGAATGGGCAAGATTACAAGGCTTTCCTGATAATTTTAAAATTATAGTTTCAGACGCACAAGCATACAAACAATTCGGTAATTCAGTTGCAGTTCCCGCAATTCAAGCCACAGCGGAAAAAATAATAGAAAAACTTAACTGCAAATGATTACAGGAAATAAAGGAGAATGGAGCGAAATTTATGCGCTTTTCAAATTATTAGGCGACAAACAATTATTTCTTGGAAACAAAGACATTGAAAAATTAGAAGATTTAGTTTACCCAATTATCAAAATACTTCGTACCGAAAATAACGGAAATTTTGAATATTCAATCCAAGACGAAATTATCTTAATTTCAGGAAATGAAGAAGTTTTAAAGATTCCTATTTCAGATTTTAAAGACAAAGCTCTTTTCCTTTTAAGGGCAATTAAGCAAAATAAGGAAAGGACTTTTTCAGTACCAGAAATTGAGGAGTTCATGCAATCTATAAATTGCATTTCCTTAAAAGCTAGTTCTACCGCAAAAACTGATATTACCATTGTTGTTCACGACCAAAGAACGAATCAAGAACCGACATTGGGATTTAGCATAAAATCTCAACTCGGAAGTCCTTCTACTCTTTTAAATGCGGGTAAAACGACAAACTTTATTTATAAAATCAAAGGAGCGAAACTATCAGAAGATAAAATTCAGGAAATTAATTCAATCGATTCTAGAAGTAAAATAATGGATAGAATTGTTCAAATTCAAAAAAATGGCGGACAATTAGATTTTATAAAAACAGAGAGACAAATATTTTCAAACAACCTTGTTTTAATAGACAGTTTGCTCCCACAGATTTTATCGCAAATAGTTTTTGACTTTTATTCAAGTGAGTTTTCGCACTTGACTGATTTAATAAACAAAACAGCTGAAAAAAATCCATTGAACTTTGATATTGAAAACGAACATAAGTTTTACGAATACAAAATTAAACGCTTCTTGACAGATGTTGCTCTCGGAATGATGCCATCAAAAGTTTGGACAGGAAAATATGATGCGACAGGCGGATATTTAATCGTCAAAGAAAATGGAGACGTTTTATGTTATCATATTTACAACAGAAATGAATTTGAAGATTACTTGCTAAATAATACAAAACTTGACACGGCAAGTTCTTCTCGTCACGGATTTGGAGAAATTTACGAGGAAAACGGAGAATTATATTTTAATCTGAATTTACAAATCAGGTTTACGAAATAGCCAACGCTGAAAGCCATACACATTTGCAATTCGCACCAGCCAATGCTAAAGCCAAAAATTGCAAAAGAGTATGTCTTAGCCAACGCTGAAAACCAAGCAAAACTCAGAAAGCCTGCAGGTAACAGCGGTTTTGCGTAATTGCGGGGCTTGTGATTATTTGAAAGTTAAATGCTTTAAATGAAGTTTGGTGCTAATTTGAAAATTAAGTACTTTTAATCCGCAACTACGCAAAGCCACGAGACGTTGGTCAACATTTAAAAAACCAGCACCATAATTCATTTTTTGAAATTTATTTGCATATTTTCGTTTTTGTTGTATCTTTGCAGAAACAAACACGAACAGAAATGAT
>PXBV01000297.1 GCA_003565575.1 Psychroflexus sp.
AATGATGATAAAGATGCCGCTGCCAAAGCATCTGAAAATTTTGGAAAATCAGTGGCTAACTTTGATGTCAAAAAAGTTAATAGCTCAAAACAACAAGAAGCAAAACAAATTCTAGAGGAGATGAAAACCCATGCAACACATATTTCTAAAATGGATATCGTTGACCAAAGAGCACATTTTGCTGAAATTAATGATAATATGAAAAATTTGTTGGCTATTACAGGCTCAGACAGAAAGCTTTATGAGCAATTTTGCCCAATGTATGCCGATAATAAAGGAGGCTTTTGGCTAAGTGAATCCAAGGATATAAGAAATCCGCTTTTTGGTAGTCAAATGCTTAACTGTGGTGCTGTAAGGCATACAATAGTTTTGCAATAAGACTAATTTTCGTTTATTTTGAAGGTAATTAGCTAAATTGCTTCAATACATTCAAGGAATTAATAGTAATTCCTTGAATTGAAAATTAAATAGAACTAGAACAATGACACATACCTATAAAGTTTTGGGCATGACTTGCCAGCACTGCAAGGCCAGTGTAGAAGAAAGCCTTAAAGGCTTGGATCACGTGAAATCTGTGAGCGTTGACTTGGAAGCTGAAAAAGCTGAAATTGATATGGAAAAGCATATTGACATCGATGCGCTGCAAAGTGCGCTGTCCGATAAATATAAAATCTCCAAGCAATCTGATTTTGTAGATATTTCTGGAGAGAATATCCAAGACCAATCCAAAGCAAAGCAGCTGTTTCCTTTGTTTTTAATTTTCGGCTATATCACGGGGGCTTCCATTTTATTGAATTTCCGTGACTGGGAGCTTAGCAGCTTTATGCTTGACTTTATGGGGTTGTTTTACATTGTCTTTAGTTTTTTCAAATTTCTGGATTACACGGGCTTTCCCGAGTCGTTTAGAATGTACGATCCTTTGGCAAAAGTCTTACCGGCTTATGGTTGGGTGTATCCCTTTATAGAAACTGCCCTCGGCCTTATGTTTTTGATGCGATTTGAACTCGATATTGCTTTGGTAGCGACGATTATTGTTTTAGGAATCACCACTATTGGCGTGACTCGTTCATTATTCTCTAAAAAAACAATCAAATGTGCTTGTCTGGGAACGGCTTTAAATCTTCCCATGACTGAAGCCACTTTTATCGAAAACACTATCATGTTGGTGATGGCGGTTTGGATGTTGTTGATTTAATTTTTTTGTTTGACATAAATTCAAAAGAAAATATACCTTTTTTAGCTTGGAATTCATGAGGTAAATTAGCTTACGATTTGGATTAGAAACCTTATTTTTGAACATGCTAACTCCATTTGATGATACCTATTTTATGAAGAAAGCTTTGGAAGAAGCTCATTTAGCTTTGGAAAAAGGCGAAGTTCCCGTGGGTGCTATCATTATACATAAGAATCAGGTCATCGCCAGAAGCCATAATCTCACCGAACTATTGGTGGACGTTACCGCCCACGCAGAGATGCAAGCCATTACATCAGCGGCTAACTTTATTGGCGGAAAATACCTGAGGGACTGCACCATGTACGTGACTTTAGAACCCTGCCAGATGTGTGCCGGGGCTTTGTATTGGAGTCAGATTTCCAGATTGGTATTTGCTGCCGAAGATGACGTCCGTGGTTACCGAGCGATGAACGCCAAACTCCATCCCAAAACCAAAGTTGAGTTTGGCATTCTTCAAGAGGAAGCCTCCAAATTGCTGAAGACGTTTTTTATACAGAAGCGGAATTTGAATTGAGTCTAAGCATCAATTTCAAAAATTTTATTTCACTTTATAAGATATGAGATTGTTATTAGTATCCACATAATATACTTGACTTGTAACATCGTCAACGGCATAAATAGGCTCTCGGTCTTTGCCTAAAGCAATTTTACCTTCAATATCTCCAGTCTTTTTACTTACGACCAAAAGAAAAAGATCTTTGTTTTCTTGAGACATTACAAACATAAAATCCCTACCTGAAGTTGTTGCGTTTAATCTAGAATTGGCCATGCTGAATGCAGTTTTTGCATAATCTGAAGCCTTTGCGCCATAATCTGCAGTAATTTCACTTAATTGCCCTGCCATTGCAGCAGATTGGAGGTCTTCTGAAGCTACGTCAAGTTGAGCTTTCCTTAAGCTTCCCGAAATATAATGAGATTGAGCACCAATTAATGAAGCTCTTACACCTTCAGCATAAAGCAAAGCTCTTTTCCAGCCTGCTTCACGTGGAGCAGGAAAATAAGACTGAAAAGCTAAGCTACCATCAAAATTGATTTTGGCTATGTTTTGATCGGAATATACTATGATGCCATCGCTCATAATTTCAAGTTCTCGTGGTACTTCTTTGCCATCAAAATCTATAGAAGAGGAAGATACTTCTTCGATTTGCTCAGTTAGTATATCTATGAATTTTATCCGGCGGTCATTAAAATCAAACAGATAAATTTTCCCTTCATATTCTGCCGTTAGGCTAGGCCTTGTAGGGATGCTATTTTTCCATTTTAATGCGCCTTCTTTTAAGTCTAAGATGTTTGCACTTTCGGTAGTTATGTACAGCAAATCATTGGAGGTGGGAATTATGCCTACAAGACTACCTTCTATTTTTTCAGGTTTATCAAAAGCCGTTTCTCCCAAATCTGTATCTAGAACGGTCAAGAAATCATTTCTATTGGTTCTAGTGACTAAGACCACTCCTTTAGGCGTCATAATATAATCATAGACTCCTCCTTTTATAGTGATACCTCTACCTCTTTTACCCCACTTCCCATCCTTGGTTTTGTAATCGAATCTATTAATTCTTGTACGGTTACCATCATCCGGTAGTATTAATAGGTCGTTATCAATAAAAGCAACCTGACTTAACTGTCCACTAACCTCTAGTGGGTCATCCCAAATAAAGCTACCATCCTCTAGACTATAAGCTAGGAAATGACTTGTATAAGACAGTATAGGATTAGATCCTCGGCTACCTATTTCTTTCTCTTTTTCTGAAGCTATATA
>PXBV01000175.1 GCA_003565575.1 Psychroflexus sp.
CTTTCAAGCCCAGGTGTTTCCCTTATCTTTTCACAGGCCTCTATGCCATCCATCTCTGGCATCATCACGTCCAAAATCACTAAATGCGGTTGTCTTTTCTTAGCTATGTTTACAGCTTCTATTCCATTTTCTGCAGTAAATATTTTATAGCCTTCAGCTTTAAGATTGTAGCTTAAAATTTCCAAAATATCTGGATCATCATCCACAACTAGAATTTTCATTTGGAGCTTTTTCATGATATCTGTTTTATAAAGAACAAATTTAGCAATTTGAATATTAGCTTAAAGTTAAGAATAAATGCTTTTAAAATTGGGATTGTAAATTTGTGATGATTCAGTAGATAAGTTTTAACCCACTACAACCCGCCCAAAACATTAACTCCCGTAATACATTTCTCTGGTGGTTTCCCACTTTCTCTCTATGGAATTATAAAAGGTATATTGATCTGGAAACTCTATGTATTCTTCTGGTTGAGAATTTTTATATTCGTATTGACTTAAATCATCACCATCTATCATTTTCAAGAATAACATTTGTGTTTTTTCTTGAAGTTCATCTAATGGCATCTTAAAGGTTCTGAACGTTTCTTCCAAAAAATCAATTTGATTATTTTGACCTATTAAAACTTTACCGCCTATAGCCACTTTTTTACCATAAAGACTGGGAGTAATCCTATTGATGGCAAAATAAATAGTATCCGAGTTTTTGGAAGGGTAATAAAACATTAGATGGTGTTGATGGATTAAATCTTGGTAATGGTCATCAAATTTGCTATCTCCTTTGGTCTTGTGGTTTGCTTTTTTTGGTAACTTACCTATATCACGTATTAAGAGCGCTTTGAATTCTTTTTTGGACTCTTCTGATTCTAAATACTTCTCTACGAGAATGTCTTCTGGCTCTACTTTTGGGGTGTTGCACCCAAATAACACTAATACTAGAGTAAGAGTTAAAACTACTTTCATTATCTTGTGTATAATGGTGATTTATAAAATAACCAAACGGCTTGAAAAGAATTCAAACCGTTTTAGTTACTAATTTAGGCTAATTTTAATTTAGTATTCTGCACCAATTGGATCAAATTCTGCCCAGCCATCAGTCCAGTCTGTTGCACCAAAAGCTCCAATGTAATCTACAGTATCAAAAAAGCTATCTAATTGAGAGATACTAAAATCTGCTCCACTAGTTAACTCACCAGTGGTTACCGCATAATTTGGGTTGCTTGGGAATTGGTTGTTGGGTACATTTCCAAAAAACATCTCATCTCTAAGCCCTAGACCTGAATAGTAAGTTTCAAAATCTGTATCCGTTGATACTTCATTTTGATTAGCTGCCCAATAATCTTCAACATCTTGCTCAGTATGATCTCCACCAGTTTGAAAAGTTTGTGTAGGTGCACTCATAATGTTGTTAAATAAAACGCCTGTTCCTGCGGTATAGTTTTCATAAACAGAATTTTGTCTCATTCTTAAGCCTCTAGGAAAACCTACAAAAACAGAGTTAGCTATAGTTACTGCTACTCTTCTTCTTAGGTCCATAGCATGTTGAAAGTTTCCACTAATGCTTTGACCGCTAGTCAATCTTGGTCCAAGAACTGTGAAGTTTGAGAACACACCTGTTGTCAATAATGCTGTCACATTATCATCTGGACCATTATCACATTCAAAACCATTAGAACCAGACTGGTCTGCAAGGCTAGCATATCTTACAGCTAAACCATATTGATTTCTGCCACTGTATCCAAAGTCTACATCAAAATCATCATCCCACATACCATGAGCAATTAAGTATTTTCCATCGTTGGAGCCTCCAAACCATTCAAATCCATCGTCTCCACCATAAGACACCATGGCATACTCAAGAACAGTCCCATTACCAACTCCACCCATAGTGATAGAGTTCGTTTCATTATTAGGAGTTAATTCAATTCCTGCAAATTCCACTCTTAAGTATCTCATAATTCCAGAGTCATCGTCATCGTCATCACCCCCAAAAACTACTGCTGGTGTGATGCCTTCAATTTCAGGATCTATTTGGTTAGTTTTTGCCCTTCCAAGCACAACTATCCCACCCCAGTCTCCACGATCTCTCTGACCTGGACCCAATTCTGAAGTCATCACAATAGGTTCTTGAAGTGTTCCATCCGCAATTAATTTACCGCCTCTGTCTATAATTAAAGTCCCTTTTGTAGATTTTTCACCTTTAAGAATAGTTCCTGGCTCGATGGTTAATGTTTCTCCATCTCTTACAAAAACTTGACCTCTAATAAGGTAATTACCATCTTTAGATAAGGTTTGTGTTTCTAAATCTCCTTCCAAAACAATAGTTTGATCTACTGGATCTGGTTCAACGATGACTACAGCATCATCATCAGAATCACAAGACGTAAAGCCTATAAACAGCAAAGCTAAAGTTGCAAATAAATAAATTGATTTTTTCATTTTGTTAATGTTAATAATTAATATTTAGTGTTTGTGGTTTAAAAGTCGTAAGTCATACTAAAGCTGAAAAGGGTTCCTCTTCTATATCCGTAGACTAGATTATCATCTGCTTTACGGATCTTTCCGTCAAAATTGGTATCTTCAAAAAATTGGAATTTAGCATTGAGTAAATCCATAGCACTGAGGCGATAGGTCACATTTCCTAGTTTTTTGGAAACGTTAAGGTCAACTTGGTCTCGAGATACTTCATAAATGGTTCTCCAAATATTATTACCCACAGAGAAAATTCTATCTCCAAACCGGTTATAAATCAGGTTCACGTCTAGATCCCTTTCTTTGTCTTCATAATTAAGTGCTAGATTCACAATGTAAGGAGATTGTCCTTCAAGAGGACGCACTTGGTCTTGAATAAAACCACCTTGTTCTCCAACGGCTGCATCTCCAAGATTTACTTCAGAAAAAATGTAAGAAGCATTAAAATTAGTTGATAGTTTAGATAGGAACGGATTATCAGACACATCGTGAAATGATTTTCTTAGCTCAACCTC
>PXBV01000110.1 GCA_003565575.1 Psychroflexus sp.
ACTGGCACAAGCTCACCTTCAAGCAATTCCTGAAAGAGCTGAAAAAGAAAAAGGTGGAACTCTCCCTCAGTGAAGAAGCCGAATGGATGGAGTATTTTAATGAGCAGAAGGCCAAGGCGGAGGAGTTAAAATCTCAAATCGAAGATACGGACCGGGAGATTGATGAGATGGTGTATGAGTTGTATGGGTTGGGTGAGGGGGAGATTAGGGTTGTGGAGGGGAAAGGTTAATGGATATAAATACAAGAATAATTTCAATATTTAATTCCTCTATAGAAAATAATGAAAACGGAGATTTAGTAACCAATCTGAGGGAAACTGAAAAAACTGAGTTTAAAAAAAGTATCTACATTTCAGCGGATTGTTTATCTAAAGATTATTTGAAAACAATCTGCGCTTTTGCAAATAACAAAGGTGGAGTTATGATATTCGGGGTCAGGCCCAATAGTTTTGTTATTGAGGGTATTAAGAGTAAATATCACGAATTAGATAATAGATATGCATCTACATTAATAAAGCAACATATACAGGGTTCTCTCGAATTTGATTTATTTACACATCAATTTGGTGAAAAAGTAGTCGGTTTTTTGACTATAGGGCAGGCAAATAAACGTCCTGTTATTTTAAAGGAAAATTATCAAGTGGGTAATGAAACTTTAAATGCAGGAGAAATTTACTTTAGATATCCTGGTCAAAGCAGAAGAATAGATTTTAACGATTTAGAAACACTTATAGAACAAGAAGCACAGGATAGATTTAAGAAACTGACAGAAAAACTTCACACAATAATGTCAGTTGGGCCTGATAAGATTGACTTAATGAAAACTGAAACAGGTGAGATTCTGCTTGGAAATGAAAAGTCTAAATTGGTCTTAGATAAAGAAATTCTTGATCAATTAAATTTGATCAAAGAGGGTAAAATTGTAGAAGTGGATGGTGCCCCTGCATATGTAATAAAAGGTTATATAAATAGTGAAGATGTAGTACCCGTTCAATCGAAAGTTAAAGAAGGAATCAGAGATACAGATTTATATTTATCCTTTTTGAAGCAAAGCTCTCAGAATCCAGTGGGATACCTGATAGAAATTCTATACAAGCCAACCTTTTATTTCCCGGTGTTTTTTTGGGGGATCAAATCTAATAAGGAAAAAGATGTAGCCATAGAGTTGATTCAACAATACAAAGATACCTCTGTAAGAAAATCAATTAGGAATAAAATAGTGGTGCATTTAAGGAAGGGATATAATGAATCACTTGGTTCAATAATAGTGGATATAGTTAAGGAGGACGTTATTAATGCGGATAATCAGGTTTCTTTAGTGGAAGATTTAATGCAAAAATATAAAATTAAAGGATTCAATAGGCATAAATCAGTAGCTAGAACGATTTCTGTAATTTTATTAGAGTCTGGTAAGGAGCCTCATCAAAACTTTGTTAATACTTATTTGAAGGAGGTAATTGACTCTATTACACACCTTAATAAAAGTATAATTATTGATCAGAAGGATTTAATCTTAAAATTGCTTCAAAAAATTTATAATGAAATCCTTAAGGAAAGTAGAAATGCAGAAACAACAGCCTTTAGAAAAGCTATCTGTTATATAGACTACCATTTATATTTCAATGAATGGAAATAAGTAAAGTATAGAATATTTCCCTCTCATTATTCAAAAAATGATACATTGTGTTTTTTCAGAAAATTTTTAATTACATCAACATGTATGCATTCACCCAGGTGTATGAATGAATAATCATCTATTTTTTTAGCCTTTCCATTGACTTGAATTTCTTTTCCTTCTATATCAAATCCCAAGTGCAAGTGTTTAGTTCTACTTTGCATACCGCAAATTAATCCATCTTCATCAAATAATGGGCCTCCACTTTGCCCTCTTAAACCTGGTGTACTTAATTCAATTCCAAATTTTTGATTTTTATCATCTGCAAGAAATCTTGTCACCATTCCATTCATTGGAAATCTCGGTGAACTTTCCTTTCCGTTTTTAGTCCAAACAATGTCATCGTTTGTTTTATCATATGTGTAATTAGAAAATTCCGGAAATGGAAACCCTAACCTGCAAAGCATTGATCCTTGTTGAATAGTAGAAGTGTCTTTTTTAAATCGTGGAAATTCATTAACGAGTAATTTATTGAACCCTTCAAATTTCAAAATAGCTAAATCATGCTTAGCATGAACATGCCATTTAAATCCTGACATTTTATCAACACATCCTACAAATCTGTTTTTAATTTGTATTGTAGTAATGGGTTCTAGGTTGTGCTTTCTTTCTAATCCCTTTAATACTACCTTCTTTTTTTGGGGGATTACTTTATTTAAATCAACTTTAAAATCTGAATATTTCTTATTGATTTTTTCTGAATTAGCAATTAGTCCAATTACATGTTTACAAGTCAGTGCATAACCCTCGTCATTAACAAAAAAAAGAGTTGCTGCACCAGGTGTAATTTTTTTCCCTTTATAAGCTCTTTGTATAGAGTGAATTGGTCTTGTAAACTTTGCTGCATTTTCAATGGCTTTTTCAAACATATCTTTAGATTTTGTGTGTCGAGTTTATTTTAAAATTTGTTTGAGAAACGCAAATTACATTATCTCTTTGCCTTAGTCTGCTCCAAACATTTATTTGAGATATTATTTTAACTAAAGTCCCAATTCCTTAGCCACCCAACGCTCACCAGCTTTAATCGTCATTTCTTGCCAAGTGTTAAATTTGGTGACGGCTCGAACGTACTTGTCAAATTCTTCTTCAGGGATTCTATCAAACTCTTCTTCAGTTTCAAACTCAAAACCGCCCGAATCAAAAAATTCATCTATGGTTGAGTGTTGGGTATATCTGTTCATAAAAGATGTGGTGAACAGCTCATCGTAAGATACATTGTGAGTGCCGTCTAATTTCTTAAGTTTTCTCTCTAGCTTGTCTAATCCTGACCAGTCTGATTTACTCATAACAATACATCT
>PXBV01000183.1 GCA_003565575.1 Psychroflexus sp.
AATAATCAATCCAACAGCCGCAAGATACGTTCTCTTACGCGCCAACACGATCTTTTTTCTGCTTGCCTTTGGCGTTTTGCTCAACATAATCAATAACCTTGCCCGCAATATCACGACCAGTCACTTTCTCGATACCAAACCCAGGGCTCGCATTCACTTCTAGAATTAAAGGCCCCCGACTTGAGCGCATAAAATCAACGCCAGCAATGTTGAGACTCATTGATTTTGCGGCTTTAACGCACATCTTGCGCTCTTCAACAGTTAATTTTACTGGAACACCGCCGCCGCCCTTGTGAAGATTTGAGCGAAAATCATCATCAAGACTCTGGCGCTGCATACTCGCAATCACTCGACCACCAACAACAAATGCACGAATATCCGTGCCCGCAGATTCCTCGATAAACTCTTGAACCAAAATATTTGTACCCTCTTCATTTGTAAGATAAAAAGCCTGGAGGACTGATTTCGCTGCTTTTTTCGTCTCTGCAAGTACCACACCATTACCGTGAGTGCCACGGGCTAACTTTATGATCACTGGAGCGCCACCAAGCTTTTCGATTAAATCATCAATATCAGCTGAGTTCCTACTAAAAACTGTCTTTGGTATTGCCACTCCAGCTCTAGCGAGCAACTGCATCGAACGTAGTTTATCGCGCGAACGAGCGATCGCTAAAGACCCAGACGCGGTATATACACCTTGTGTTTCTAGCTGCCTCACAATCGCTGTCCCATAACGAGTCATATAACTAGCAATGCGTGGAATGACAGCGTCGTATTCACCCAAATCTTCTCCTCTATAACTAACTGTCGGGTTACTTTTCTCTATTGATGCATAGCACTCTTTGTATTTGATAACCCTGACTTCATGACCTCTAGCTTTGGCGACTTCTTTCAAGCGCTTTGTAGAATAATTACCGGGACCGTTAGATAAAACCGCAATTTTCATATTATGAATCGCGCCCTTCTTCTTCATCAGCAGGAAACTCAATACCAAACTTTTTTTTCAGCTCAACTCTGTTTACGGACGTCTGGCCTGTATCAACGATAAAACGGTCATTCAGCATTTTTCTACCCAGAAGAATCGGATAGACTAGCCTTGAACGGTCTGCGAGGGTAAACCTTGACCAAAAAACTTTTGGGCCTAACTTCACCCTCATTCTTACTTCAAACCGATGCTCACGCTGACCAAAAGAATTAGTAATAACTACCTTCTTGAAATCTGTTGTTTTGATGGTTGTCGCTAAGTCACCCATTACGGGGTGATTGCCGAGAAGTCGAAAACTCAAAACCTCTCCGGTATCATCAAGTTCGATCTTATCGGCATGAGCCGCTGAACGGTATGCGCCAGTATCTACTTTTACTGGTATATCAGCGATACGTAATTCTTGAAAATGTAACAACTCGGCTCTACCGACCACAACTTTATGAAAATCTTTTCTAGACATAATAATATCTCGCTGCATCAGCTTTATAATTGAACCGAAAAAATTTTAATGTTTTTTTCGTTAATAATTTTATGTTAATATAATAACTATAAATTGTCAATAGGTCACCAAATGAAAACATTCTTAATTGTTGGAAAAAGCTTTCAGGCCCTCCGACAGCATATCATAAACAATGGGGACACCTACGTAACACTTAAAGATGTGCAATCCACCACCAAGCCGCTTCGCCAGCTAAAAAGGGTTGTTCTATGTGATTTCACTTCATGGGGCACTATCCTGGAATCACTAAACATGATAAAAAATAAATACACCATAGATGGCGTACTCGTTATATACGAAAGCTACGTTCATAAAGCCGCGATGATCGCTGACCACCTTGGTCTTCCTGGTCTACCAATAGAAGCCAGTAAAGCTTGCACCGATAAAGCTATCATGCGTCAAAAATTTTCAGATGCGGATATTGAACTAAGCCCTGACTATTGCGTAGTGAATAGAGAGGATCAACTGCTTGATTTCGCGAAAAACCATGACTTCCCCCTTATATTGAAGCCAGCAAATCTTGTGAAAAGCCTATTGGTCTACAAAAATCATAACGAACAAGAGCTACTAGCAAACTATGAAAATATGAAGGAGCTTATTGGGCCTACATACAAAAAATACGCACCCAACCAAAAGCCAAAAATAATCGTAGAGGAGTTCATGGAGGGCTCAATCCACTCAGTTGATGCATTTATCGATAAAGAAGGCACTCCACATATACTTAACCAAGTTGTTGACTACCAAACTGGATATGACATAGGTCATGATGACAACTTTCATTACAGTCGCATGTTGCCATCGAGGCTAGACAAAAAAACCATAACTGAGATACAGGAAACCGCAGCAGCAGGATGTATGGCGCTAGGCATGAAAAGCTCACCAGCCCACATTGAAATAATTCTCACAAAAAAAGGTGCTCGCATCGTAGAGATTGGCGCTCGCAATGGAGGGTATCGAGAGAGAATGCACGGCCTGGCAAATAATATAGATATGTTTCGCAATACGTTACTAATTGCACTCGGTGAACAGCCAAACACTGAAGCATCATCAAATTATCCTTGTGCAGTTCTTGAGTTATTTCCAAAAAGCTCAGGAAAATTCAAATACATATCTCATGAAAAAGATTTACGAAAATTGTCTTCTCTGAATTACTACAGTGTTAAGTATACAATTGGCGACTACGTAGGAAAGTCTTCGGAGGGCTATAAAATGGCAGCTGTCTTGATTTTACACAATCGTGATATCTATCAGTTCAATCAAGATTTATCATTCATAAATAATTATGTAGCAGTAATAACTGAGTAGTATTTTTGAAAATAATCCACTCAATCATCGATTTTTAACATAATTTGTTCTAAAACGGTCAGTATTTTGTGAAGTGGTGTCTCTGTCATGACGTTATTATGGCTTACTATATCATATCACTAAAATCTTATAGTGTCAATCTGCAATACCCAGGCGCATGAACACCACGATCAG
>PXBV01000148.1 GCA_003565575.1 Psychroflexus sp.
TAAAGAGGCTAAAACACTGGATAAGCACGGCATGCTAAATGAACAAATCCAGATGATGAAACAGCAAATGAAGCGATTTTAATAGTGTCAACTGCGAAGTTACAAACTTCGCACAGCGTGATGTCAACTGCGAAGTTACAAACTTCGCACAGCGTGAATGACAAGTAGATCGTAAAAAAAAGACCCTGAAACAAGTTCAGAGTCTTTTAAAATTTGGCTAATTCAAATTATTCCAGAAGCATTACTTGATCGCAATTTGCTTTGGTGGCTTTGGCTTCGCTTCTTCGCGTTTTGGAATATCTACATGTAATACTCCGTCTTTGTACTGAGCTGAAATTTTCTCGCCATCCACTGTGTTTGGTAAAGTGAATGTTCTTCTAAACGACTGGTAGCTAAACTCTCTACGGGTGTATCGCTCGCCACCATTATGCTCATTTTCTTCTTTCTTTTCTGAAGAAATAGTCAACTCATTGTTGTTCAATTCGATGTTGAAATCTTTTTTATTGAAGCCCGGAACGGCTACTTCTACACCAAACTTATCTTCGGTTTCTTTGATGTTGACCGATGGTAGTGTGGTGTTTGTTTCAGAAAAGTCTCTGTTGAACATGTCGTGGTTGAACAGTCTATCAAACAAACTTATATCTTGATTTGCATAACGTGTAGGTATCATAATTATAAGGTTTTAAAGGTTCTTTTTTTGTTTAATTCTGAATAGCATATTTCAAAATAAATACCAAAGCGTTTTTTACCCCCTTTTTGTCTCTAATACGCTGTATTTTTAAAGAGCCTAATCATTTTATTTAAAAAAAACGACAAAATGTCATATTTTATTTAAAAATACCTGTCATTATGGCTTAAAGCTGCTGTTATCTAAATTAATTTCAGAAGTGAAGAAAACAAAGCCTCTAGATAAACTTTAAATGCAAAAAGCTTTGAAACAGAATTATATCTTTATTTTTGTGGCTTACTTAAGATAATTTACGCGCATAGATTGTACGCCATACTAGACATAGAATCCACTGGAGGAAAATACAACGAGGAAGGAATTACAGAAATTGCTATTTATAAATTTGATGGTCATGAGGTAGTAGACCAGTTTATAACTTTAATTAATCCTGAGCGCAAAATACAGTCATTTGTAGTTGGTCTTACAGGTATTAACAATGAAATGTTGAGGCATGCACCCAAATTTTATGAAGTGGCTAAGCGCATTGTTGAAATTACTGAAGATTGCATTATTATAGCTCATAATGCTAAATTTGATTATAGAATGTTGCGCCTAGAATTTGATAGACTTGGCTATCATTTTGACCGGAAAACCTTATGTACCGTTAAATTAGCTAAAAAACTTCTACCTGGTTTTGACTCTTATAGCTTGGGTAAATTGGTGAAAAAATTAGGCATTCCTATCACAGACAGGCATAGAGCAAGTGGAGATGCCCTCGCTACAGTGAAGCTGTTTAAGCTTTTGCTAGAAAAGGATGTAAACAAGGAAGTCATAAGCTCAAACCTGAAACTCAACTCCATAAGTAGCGTTGACCAAAAGTTGATTAGGTTAATTGATGGTTTGCCAAATGCGGTTGGCGTCTATTATTTTTTTGATGACCAAGGAAACATCATATATGTAGGCAAGAGTAAAGACATCAAAAAAAGAGCAAACCAACATTTTACTAGCGATGCGCCAAAATCAAAAGAGATTCAAAACGAAGTAGCGTCTGTTGATTTTGAACGCACAGGCAATGAGCTTTTAGCTTTGCTGAAGGAAAACCAGTCCATCAAAACACTAAAACCTAAATTCAATTCGGCACTCAAAAAAGATCTATTTACGCATGGCTTGTATGCTTTTACAGATCATAATGGCTATATGAACCTGTGTATTTCAAAAATCAAACCCAAAGAAAATTACATCACAAGCTTTACCAATTACCAACAAGGCAAAGCATTTATGGAGCGAGCACTAGAAACTTATGAGCTTTGCCAAAAGTTAACAGGACTGCACAAAACCAAAGGGGCGTGTTTCAATTATACCATCAAGCAATGCCACGGAGCTTGTGTAGAAGAAGAAACTCCAGAGCGTTATAATGAGCGCGTAAACCAGCTGATCAACTTTTATGACTACCAGAACAAAAACATGATTATCCAAGACAGGGGTCGGCATCATGGTGAGAAAAGCGTGGTTTTAATTGAAAACGGCGAGCTTACTGGAGCTGGATATACAGAACTCAATTTCCAGATTGAAAATATGTCAATTCTTAAGAACATCATCAATCCTATGCCCAACGACAGAGATGCGCAGCATATCATCCAGAGTTACTTAAGGAAAAGCAATCGCCATTTAAAAATACATAAGTTTTAGGCATGCGCAAAAACTCCAAAATTCACATTGTGTCATTTTTGCTCAGTCTGCTCGGGTTAATCATTTTAGTGCTTGATCTGGGTTTCCAACATTCTGAAAGCATCACCTCCACATACATCAGCCTATATAGTGTAATCCTGATTTTGGGAATAACTTCAACGGTTCTCAGGTATTTTGAAAATAAGCATTTTCTAAAACGGAAGGTGGCTATCTTTGATTTCCTATCCATCGTTTTTTCTGTGGTGGTGCTATTGAGGCACTTTTTGTACCCTGATTTTGAAATCCTGGAAAGCTTTTATATCGATGACAACTGGATACGTTTTGCGGTTTTCCTCACTTTTGTAAGAGAATTCTCGGACATAAAATTATCGATTGTCCAAACTGTGTTCAATCCTGCGCAGTTGTTCATTTTAAGCTTCTTAACCATCATTTTGATTGGTAGTTTTCTACTGATGTTGCCCAATGCAACTCATGAGGGCATAAGTTTTATAGATGCGCTTTTCACTTCCACGAGCGCCGTTTGCGTAACTGGCCTTATTGTGGTTGACACTGGAAGTTATTTTACCATTTTCGGTCAGAGCATTATTGTTGCCTTGATACAGATCGGCGGCCTTGGAATTTTGACCTTTGCCAGTTTTTTTAGCTACTTCTTTAAGGGTGGCTCCACTTATGAAAATCAACTAACCATCAATAGCATTACCAATTCCAAATCCTTGAGCGATGTTTTCACGACTTTAAAGTACATTATAGTCATAACATTTGGAATTGAATTGGTTTCGGCATTTCTCATTTACTTTTCATTAGACAGCACAAACTTTAGTGGAGTTTTGGATCAGGCTTTTTTCTCCGTATTTCATGCCATTTCTGCCTTTTGTAATGCAGGTTTTTCGACTTTATCCGATAGTTTGTATGAAGGAGATTTTAAGTTTAATTATGTGCTTCAACTTGTCGTTATCTTGACTTTCGTCTTTGGCGGTCTTGGATTCCCTATTGTTGAAAATTTAATCAACTACATAAATTACAAAACAAAAAGGCTTTTTGGTAAAAAAATAAACTTTAAACCGTGGGTACTCAACCTAAACAGCAGAATAACTTTAATCACAACCACCACCATTACTGCTGTCGCTTTTGCTGCAGTCTACCTACTCGAATACAGTAACACATTGGCAGAGCACAGTGGTTTTGGCAAAATAGTAACGGCCTTATTCACCGCTGCCACTCCCCGGACAGCTGGATTCAATTCTATAGACACTTCAGCTTTAGCCATGCCCACCTTGCTACTAATTTTCTTACTGATGTGGATTGGAGCCTCGCCTTCTTCTACTGGTGGAGGTATCAAAACCAGTACTTTTGCCATTGCTACGCTTAATATTTTAAGCCTTGCCAGAGGAAAATCTAAAATAGAAGTCTTTAGACGGGAAATTTCCAATATTTCTATCAGAAGGTCTTACGCCATCATTGCCTTATCGTTGATTGTGATTGGGTTTTCTATCTTTTTGCTTAGCATAACCGATCAAAACCTTAAAATTTTTGACGTCGTCTTTGAAACCTTTTCTGCATATTCCACAGTTGGATTGAGTCTTGGAATCACAGGTGAGCTAAGTGAACTTGGTAAGCTTATCATCATCTTTACTATGTTTGTAGGACGAGTGAGTATGCTGACTGTAGTTATCGCTATTTTTAAGAAAATAAAACAAAAGAACTATAATTATCCTACAGAGGAAATTACAATAAACTAATTATGAAATATATAGTCGTAGGTTTAGGGAATTTTGGATCGTCCTTAGCTCAAAAGCTAACAGCTTTAGGAAATGAAGTCATTGCTATAGATGACGATATGACCAAAGTAGATCATTTTAAAGAAAAAGTAACGCATACAATTAGAATGGATGCTACCGACGAGATTACGGTCTCCGGTTTACCATTAAAAGAAACTGATATCGTGATCATTGCCATTGGTGAAGACCAAGGAGCAAATGTAATGGCCACGGCATTGTTCAAAAATCTAGGCGTCAAAAAACTAGTGAGCAGAGCAATTAATCCATTGCACGAGAAAGTCCTGCAAGCTATAGGTGTCGATAAAATCGTGCATCCAGAAGAAGAAACTGCAGAACGCTGGTCCAATAAACTCCATTTAAAAAATGTCATTGACTCCTTCGAACTCAATGAAGAATTTAGCATCATAGAGGCTGAAGTCCCCGAAAAATATGTAGGGCAGACGATTAAAGATTTGAACATTAGAAAAAAGCACAACCTGCTCATACTTACTACAATTCAAAAACAGGAAAAAGAAAGCAAGGTCGGAGAAGTAGAAAAAGTAAATAAGATTGAAGGGATTGTTGACCCCAATGAGAAATTGAAACAAAAAGAGATATTAGTCATATTTGGAAAAAACAAAGACATTGATGCCTTTATTGAAAAGAACACTTCAGAAGATTAATATTTGACTACCTTACATGGGCGATAAAGATATTTTATTAAAATTATAAGCAATAATAGAATTCAAAAAACAATCATGACTTGGAGAGAGAAAATTCACGAGGTGATTTATGAAGCAGACACCACAGCTGGAAAAGCTTTTGATGTAGGTTTATTCATCATAATCGTGATAAGCCTTGTTTTGGTAGTTCTAGATTCTGTTGAATACATCAGTCTTCAGTATCGTTCTCTATTTTTCACTTTAGAATGGATCATCACTATTTTTTTTACTATTGAATATATTTTAAGAATCATTAGTATCAAAAATCCCAAAAGCTACATATTTAGTTTCTATGGTATCGTCGATTTTCTTTCTACTATCCCATTGTATGTATCTTTGATATTTGTGGGTTCTGGCGCACTATTATCGCTTAAAGCCCTTAGATTGCTAAGAGTCTTCCGTGTTTTTAAACTCGCAAGATATTCTGGTGCAGGCTCTTTTGTTTCTGTAGCAGTAAAAAAAAGTATACCTAAGATTCTTATTTTTTTATACAGCGTTATCATCATTGCATTTGTAGCCGGTACTATTATGTATCTGATAGAAGGCCCTGAGAGCGGCTACACCTCTATTCCCATTGGGATTTATTGGACCATTGTAACACTTACCACTGTTGGGTTTGGCGACATTCATCCTGTAACACCACTTGGACAATTTGTTGCAACACTGATCATGCTTTTAGGTTATGGAGTGATAGCCGTCCCTACGGGGATTGTCACTGCTGAAATGGCTAAAGAGAACTTTAAAAATAACACTCAGGTGTGTTTTAATTGTGGTGAAAATGAACATAGAGATAATGCTGAATTCTGTCATAACTGCGGATATTCCCTAAACAAAAGTGAAAAGGAAAACAAAGAGATAGGAGATGGAAACTAAACAACCCACATTAATCTGTATCGTAGGCCCTACCGCTATTGGTAAGACTAACTTAAGTCTAAAACTCGCTGACTATTTTTCTGCTGAAATTATTTCTGCTGACTCCAGGCAATTTTACAAAGAAATGAAAATTGGTACGGCGGTTCCTTCTGAAGGCGAACTTGCTCAAGCACCACATCACTTTATACAACACCTTTCGATTGAAGACGAATATAATGTTGGTAAATTTGAAAACGATGCTATTGAAAGGCTAAAGGAGATTTTTAAATCAAACTCAAAAGCGATTTTGGTTGGTGGTAGTGGGCTTTATCAAAAAGCTGTTACAGAAGGATTAGATTCTTTTCCTGAAATTCCTTCAGAAATAAGGCAGAAATACAATACAATTTTGGAAAACAATGGTATAGCAAAACTACAAGCTTTACTTAAAGAAAAAGACCCTGAAACTTACAATTCAATTGAGATTGCTAATCCTAGACGATTAACCAGAGCGCTAGAAGTTATAGAAACTTCGGGCAAATCTTTTACTTTTTTTCAAAATCAAACTAAAAAAGAGCGTCCATTTGAGGTGGTGAAAATTGGCTTGGAGGCGCCTCGAAAAGTGATTTACAATAGAATTGAAAAACGTGTGGACATGATGATTGAACAAGGTCTTGCTGAAGAAGCTAAAACACTTTATCCTCACAAGCACTTGAATGCTTTACAAACTGTGGGTTATAAAGAGTTATTTCAATATTTTGATGGCCATTTAAGCTTAACTGAAGCCATTTCAGAAATCAAAAAAAACACACGAAGGTTTGCTAAACGACAATTAACTTGGTTTAAGAAAGATACCGATGTGCATTGGTTTCATTATGAGGAAGCAGTTGAAGCGATTCTTTTCACGATTGAATATAAAAAGACCAGCCACGATGAGTAGCTAGTCTTGTTTATATCATCTAAGAACTGAAAAAAGAGTGAAATGCTTGATTATTAAGCACCTTTTCCATCAGAGCCTTTTACAACCAAACGGAAACCTTCACCGTGAATGTTTAAAATTTCTACGGTATCGTCTTTTTTCAAATATTTTCTCAATTTCGCAATATACACGTCCATACTTCTGGATGTGAAATAATTGTCGTCTCTCCAAATTTTGGTCAATGCCAGTTCTCTAGGCATCAAATCATTTTCATAAAGAGCTAATAATCTCAATAACTCGTTTTCTTTTGGAGATAGTTTAATAGGTTCTTCATCCTTGTAGGTTAAAAACCTGAGTTTAGAGTTGAGGTGAAAGTTACCTACAGTAAATTCAAACTGCTTGCTATCTGCAAGTGTATCTGAACTTTTGCGTTGCATGATGGCTTTGATTTTCATCAATAAGACTTCACTATCAAAAGGCTTATTGAGGTAGTCATCAGCTCCTACTTTGTAGCCTTTCAGCACATCATCTTTCATGGCTTTGGCCGTAAGAAAAATGATAGGCACGTCTTCATTTTTAGCTCTTATTTCTTTAGCTAATGTAAAACCATCTTTATAAGGCATCATTACGTCCAGTATACAAAGGTCGTAATTTCCTTTTTTAAACTTCTCGAAGCCTTCCATGCCATTTTTTGCGTGGGTCACTTCGTAATTATTCATTGATAAATAATCCTTTAATACGATACCAAAATTTGGATCGTCTTCTACTAATAAAATCTTCTTGTTTTCAGTTTCCATATATTAAGATATTAGGGGTAATTTAATTATAAATGAGCTTCCTTTTCCTTTTTCGCTTTTCACAGAAATCTCTCCGTGATGATCGTCTACAATTCGCTTTACATAAGCTAGGCCTAGACCATGACCTTTTACGTTATGAACATTTCCTGTATGTTCTCTGTAAAACTTATCAAATATTTTTTTCTGAACTTGCTTAGACATGCCGTTACCTTGATCTGATATGATAAGAATAACATAATTGTTTACATTTTCTGTACTTACGTCGATAATTGGAGCTTCTGTAGAATATTTTACAGCATTATCCAAAATGTTTACTATCACATTAGAAAAATGAGAATCATTTGCTAAAATGGTGTCTCTTGTTGCTTTAAAGTCTGTTCTGATTTCTCCATTTCTATCCTCCACAATCAAACTGATATGACTTATAGAGTCTTCAATAATTTCGTGCAAATTGAGTTTATCTTTCTGAATATCTAACTCATTTTTTTCAAGTTTAGAAATTCTGAGAACGTTTTCTACTTGAGCATGCATACGTTTGTTTTCTTCTCTAATCATGTTCATGTACCTTTCAATAGCTTCAGGATTTTTGGCTATCATAGGATTTTTTACAGAATCCAATGCCAAATTGATGGTAGCAATGGGCGTTTTGAACTCATGCGTCATATTGTTGATAAAATCAGTTTTGATTTGAGAGATTTGTCGCTGCCTTATCAATTGACCAATGGCTGATGAAAAAGCGAGTACTATCACTAAAGTAAACATGACCGAGAGTCCTCCCATCAAGGCAATAGATGATAATATTTGCTGATTTTTATCTTTAAAATTAATGAATAATTGATAGTCTGAAAATTCATCATTGTAACTATATACTGGCAAACCATAAGTGGCAGGAGAATTCAACTTAAAGCTTGAAGTCCTAACTTTTGTGGACAAGGCATTACTATAAATACCAAATTCATAATCAGACTTCAGGTTACGATTTTCCATCTGTTCATCTATCAACCTCTTAATCTCCAAAGTATCTACGCGCTTGTGGATAGGGATTTTAGAGGCCATTTCCTTGATGGCGTCTAACCACATATACTTTTGTTCTTCTTCTAAATTGTTGATTCGCTCATAGCGTTCCATAGCATTGGTAGCCGTACCATCCACCCCATCTCTTCGCATGACTGCTGTCAATTTTCTATTGACTAGTTTTTTGAATTCTATGGTATCTTGGTTTTCGGCCAAGAACGGCGAGGCTACTTTATAATCTTCTTGAAAAAGTCGATTGGAATACATAAAATATTCAGTAGAAATTCCTTCATCCGGCAATTGAAAGATTTCACTAAGCTGTGTTCTAATTGGCGTTTCGGAATCTGCTATAGAAGCAAATTTGAAATAATACTTATCAATTTCCTCTTTCTCTAACTGTTGAACCACATTTATAAGGATTTGTTTGGCTCCCATAGAAAACTGCTCTTCATTGCTTTCTACTGTATTTTTTATCCAATAGCCTTGCACAAAGATGATTCCAATTAAGGAAACACTCATAAGCACAATTATAAATGTGAAAATTCTCTGATTCATCACGCCAAAAATATGGCTTTAACAAAACGCTCTCTTTATGTTTAACCGAAAGTTAACAAGTAAGTTAAGCTATAAGCTATTTATCTGAAATACTTATGAAATATTCATTTAATTCCCTAACTTTTTTAGAAGTTTCTTCTAAATTAGTATTTAATATCGAAAAGCTAGCAAGCTTTTCCTTTTTAGCTTCTGGCCATTGCGCGTTCATCCGTTTAACAACATCTTCACGATTGACTTGGTCTCTTTCCATAACGCGCCTAATCCTTTCTTCTATTGGCGCTGTAACGAGGATAGTGTAATCAAACTCTGAGGCTCTACCTTTTTCAAAAATAATAGCGGCTTCGTAAATAATGTAGTTCGCTTCTTGATTTTGAAGCCAAGTTGTATAACGCTTATAAACTTGAGGATGAATTATGGAATTGAGCTGTTCCAAGGCTTTTTTATCATTAAAAACTATCGCTGCTAAGTCAGGTTTATGAATTTTTCCTTTTGAATTTAATTGGAGGTCAAACCTAACAGCCACTTTTTTAGCAATATCCGCTTGATCTAAGATGTACTTAGCCTCCTTATCTGCTATAAATACGGGAACGCCTAAATCCTCAAACATCTTTGCTACTGTTGTTTTGCCACTTCCAATGCCTCCTGTAAGTCCAACTTCTATCATTGTTTTATCAAATAATTTATTTTAGTATTTTCCAAAGAAACATTCTTAACCCATTTAGGCTTTTTCCCCAGTTGAAGGTACATAAAATCTTTGTCAGGCTCATATTCAGCAACAACCTCAAAATCAGATGGATCTATCTTATTATAATTTGCAAGACTAGTTTTGAAATTGGCACGAACCGTTTTTGGAAAAATAATAAATTCCTTATTTTCTAAACCGTGATTAACGGTGATGGGAATTTCAACATTGCCTTCTGTAAATTTCACAACGGGTAATGAGAAATTAACCGCTTTGGTCTGGTCCGCATTATCTAGACCACTCAAGATCTTCAAAGCAACTTTTCCTTTTAAGGTATCAGATACATTCTTAAATTGCTTTTTTACTGTAGATATAAAATCTACTGAATCTAAAACTAAATCTTTTCCATAAACTTCTACAGAGTTGGGTTCAAAACTAAAGGTTCCAATAGAATCATAACCTTTTGCAAACGTAACTTGAAAATCAGGTTGCACTCGGAGCTTTTTAGAGGTGAGTTTATAAAACTCAAACTTAAGGCTGTCTTGACTGATTTCTAAATCAGTTGGACTAACTTTAAGTGCTTTAGAGATTTTTGACTTTTGGGATGAAAAATCAATGGCATACTGGTTTGATAAAGAATCGAGTTCATTCAAATTAAAATCTATCGAGGAATAAAACCAATTGATGAGTAAAATCTTAAACCCTGTCTGACTTACCTGAACTTGTAGCGTTTCCGTTTTTTTTTGAAAAATTAGCTGACTTGGTATGTCTTTTAAATGTAGCGTAAGTTCTACGTCTGAAGTGTAGGTGTTTGAAAGTTTCACAAACGACCAAATCGTGATAGTAAACCCTAAAATAAAGAAAAAAGCTTTATAATTTCTCTTCTTTAAATTTGATTTTAAGGAGGTTATAGTTTTATTGATCTTCATTAGTTAAATTTATATGTGTTCAGACCCAAGCTAATTTTAAGCTAGGTGAATCTTGAGTCTTAAAGATACGTAGACTAGAACGTAATCCAAAAATACAATGCTTTACTTGGAGCTGCCTTTTATCTTCTAAATTATTTTCATCTAAAAAATAAGCTTGGGAAACTTTGCTCTGGCTTATGTTTTAAAACTTTAATTTTTAAATAACTCCATAAAAATCCAAATCCATAGCTAAAAAATTGAATATTGGATGCTATCAAACTCAGAATAGCAATTTTTAAACTCTTGTAATTAAAGAGAGCATTAAGGAAAATTAAAAAGTTGTAAAGAATCAAAAAGTATGACAGAAAGAAGAAGTCGAAAAACAACATCAAAATGCTTACAATAAAAAAGAACAAATAAAAAGAGGGAAACCAGTAAGTTAACTTTTCAGTATCTGGATAACGAGCTAGTAAAATTGGGCGGACCAAACCAAATTTGAAAACTTGCTGTGTAAACTTTTTAAAATCTGTTCTGCGTTTATGATAAACAAAAGCACCTTCTATATAGCCCACTTTTAATTTTAGCCTTTTTAGGCGTATAGACAAATCTGGATCTTCACCAGGATGGATCTTTCCAAATCCGTTGGACTCTATAAAAGCCGCTTTAGATATTCCCATATTAAAACTTCTAGGCTCATAGGATCTTGAAATTTTTGAACGCAAGCTGCCTCTTAGTCCACCGGTGGTAAGTACAGAAGTCATAGCGCAATCTATTGCTTTCTGTACTGGTGTAAAGGAGTCCAAAGCTTTGTCCGCTCCACCATAACAGTCCAGATAACGCGTAGACAAAGCTTTTCTTACTGTAGACAGATAGCCTTTTGGCACTAAAACATCACTATCCAAAATGATAAAATAATTACCTGTTGCCCGTTGCATGCCATAATTTCTAGAATCCCCAGGACCAGAATTGGATTTATAGTAATACGATATTGTTAATCTATCTTGAAACTGGTTTACAATTTCTTTACAAGGCACAGAAGAGCCGTCTTCTATAATAACTACCTCAAAGGTGTCTTGCAGAAAGCATAAACTGTCTAATAATTCTTTAACCTCTTGAGGTCTATTAAACACTGGAATAATGAAAGAAAAATGTAATTCAACCATGTGGCAAATATATCATAATAAACCCGCATACAAGTAAATGAAGGCGTACTTGATTATTTATTTTAAGGAAACGTATAACCTGAATTCGATTAAAATCCCAACATTAAAGTCAATTGATTAAACATCCTGAAGAATAAAATCCACAGCAGATTGAATGTGCAAATCTGTAGTAGCAAGAGTTGGCACTTCTATAGCTTCATCCTTAAGTAAAATAGGGAGCTCTGTGCATCCTAATATGACTGCATCCACTTCATCCTTGTAGGAAGCAATAAGTGATTTGTAAAACATTTTAGCCTCCTCAGTAAACTGTCCTTGCGTTAACTCTTTGGATACAAAATAATGAGATTGCTCAATACTTTTAGCCTCTGGAATGATGACCTCAAAGTTATGATGCTTAGATAAATAAGACCTCATAAAATCTTTGGTCATTGTGGGTTTATTTCCCAACAATAACAATTTACTATAATTAGGTTTCGCTTTGCGAGCCACAGCATCTGCAATATGAAGAAACGGGATTTCTAATTCTAGTTGCACGTGTTCTACAACCATATGCGGCGTATTAGCACAAATCAATAGAGCCTCTGCTCCTGCCTTCTCTAAGGTTTTTGCAACATTCAAGTAAGTTTTAATAATCTCTTGTTCATCCTGTCTTCGCATAACATCTATGTTAATGCTGTACAGCAAAAGCGGGGGATTTTGAGATTGACCAATCTGTTCAGCTACTTTTCTATTGATAGCTTCATAATATTCTAAGGTAGAGTGGTAAGACGTTCCTCCTATAAGACCAAGAAGTTTCATAAGTTAATGATTTTAAAAATGGGAAGCAGAAATGGTTCTGCCATGCAAAGGCTGTTCTTGCCTATAATTATTGATGGGCATTGTATATTTTAGCTGGATTACTTGTTCAAGAGAAACCTTTATGGGATGTTGAAGCACAAGCCATACAACAATTTCTTGACAAGGTGGTGTAGTTAGAGAGCCTTTATAATGAAAATAATTTTTGTCCTCTGGTAAATTAAGCCTCATATCAAAAGGTTGATTTATGATCTTTTTTTCACCAACAGCTAGAGGTAGATAGCTTTCTAAAAATTCAAAAGGCTGACTGTTTTCCCCTTCTTTAGCCATGATGGATAACACCACAAATTCCTTTTGCTTATTTTGATGTACCAAATGAATTTCCAGCGGATAGCGCACGCCATCAATAAGATGCTCTGCTGGCTCATGAAAATGAAATTGACTCAAATGAAAGGTATCATTCTCCCAGACTAAAACATCCCCAAGCTCAAAGTCGTATTGTA
>PXBV01000150.1 GCA_003565575.1 Psychroflexus sp.
TCAAACATTCCTTTTTTGGCGCGAGCCCGGCCTAAGAGTTTTTGTAAATCTTCCTTGCTAGGAGATTGAGTATACAAGGCTTCAATGTCTTTATAAAATTTGTTTTTTAGTAATCTAACGGGGGCAAGTTCTTTTAATGTAAGTTTGGTATCCCCGTCTTTAGCCTTAATTACTTCATTTTTAAAATTGATATGAGAAGAAGCTTCATCACTAGCTACAAAGCGAGTGCCAATTTGTACTGCATCTGCTCCAAGAACCATTGCTGCCAGCATTCCTTCGCCATTGGCTATTCCTCCAGCTGCAATTAAGGGTATGCTTAGTTCTTTCTTCACCATAGGGATAAGAGTAAAGGTAGTAGTTTCTTCACGGCCATTATGACCACCCGCTTCAAAGCCTTCTGCAACAATAGCATCTACACCTGCTTCTTGGGATTTAAGGGCGAATTTGACACTGCTTACTACGTGTACTACAGTAATACCATTAGATTTTAGGTGAGGCGTCCAAGTTTTTGGATTTCCAGCTGATGTAAAAACTATTGGCACGTGTTCTTCAACAATGATAGCCATAAGTTTATCAATATCAGGGTAGAGCATGGGCACGTTTACTCCAAATGGCTTGTTAGTAGCTTTTTTACATTTTTGGATATGCTCTCTCAAGACTTCAGGATACATGGAGCCTGCACCAATGATGCCAAGACCTCCAGCTTTACTCACTTCGCTTGCAAGTTTCCATCCGCTGGCCCAGACCATTCCTGCTTGAATAATAGGGTGCTTAATATTAAATAATGAAGTAATTCTATTGGCTATCATAAGCTTTGTTTCATGCAATTACACCAGAGCCAATGAGCTCATCATCATGATACCAAGCAACAAATTGCCCTTCAGAAATAGCTGTTTGTGGATTTTTAAAAATCACGTAAAGCTCTGTTTCCATTTGGTATAAGGTTGCTTCTTCTAGAGGCTGCCTGTATCTAATTCTCGCTTTCACATCTAAAGTTTTACCTGCCTTAAGTTGTAAGTCAGGTCTGACCCAATGCACTTCATCATTAGTCACCCAAAGTCCTTTTTTATGTAGCCCAGGGTGATTTTTGCCTTGTCCAGTGTACAAAATATTATTTTCTACATCTGTATCTATTACAAATAAGGGTTCTTTGGTGCCACCTATTCCCAAGCCTTTACGCTGTCCTTTTGTGAAAAAATGAGCACCATCATGTGTGCCAAGTACTTTCCCGTACTCAGGCTTCAAGTCTAGTTTTTTACTTTCTTTCCTTAATTGTGCCATTAAACCCTCGGTAAGGTCATCGCTTTCGTTCTTCATAAAAACCTCGTGAGAGGCATCAATCTCAACAACATGTCCTTGTTTAGGTTGAAGTTTTTGCTGGAGAAAGTCTGGAAGCTTTACTTTTCCAATAAAGCAAAGCCCTTGCGAGTCCTTCTTGTTTGCGGTAATTAAATTCTGTTCCCTGGCAATTTGTCTTACTTCAGACTTCTGAAGTTCCCCAACTGGAAAAAGCGTTTTTGCTAATTGTTGTTGAGAGACTTGACATAAAAAATAAGACTGGTCTTTATTTTGGTCTTTACCAGCAAGCAATCTGTAAATTGTTTCTCCGTTCTGCTCAAAACTGCCTTTTCTGCAATAATGACCCGTCGCTACATAGTCAGCACCTAGTGATGTAGCAATGTCCATAAATACATCAAATTTTATTTCCCTATTACAAAGCACATCCGGATTGGGTGTTCTGCCTTTTTCATACTCAGAGAACATATAATTCACAATTCGTTCTTTATAAGCTTTACTTAGGTCTACTGTTTGAAATGGAATGCCTAATTTATCGGCAACCAACATGGCATCATTACTATCTTCAAGCCAAGGACATTCATCACTTATGGTTACTGAATCATCATGCCAATTTTTCATAAATAAACCAACAACCTCATAACCTTGCTTCTTGCATAAATATGCAGCAACGCTAGAATCTACCCCACCACTCAGTCCAACTACAACTCGTTTCATACATTTGATTTATTTTGCAAAATTACAAAAAGTACTAGAGTGAAGAATAAAATTGTTACTTTCACTTTATTCTTTTCGTATTGTTTAATTGTTTTTAACTTTTACTAAACTAAAATGGGGACTAAGAAACTTTATCTTCGGATTAAAATTATTATGAAATCATCATTTTTGCCAATTATTTTATGGATGTTATGTTACAGTTTAGTGTCTTGCTTTAGCGATGATAATGGCTATGGTGCTGCAGAGCCAATCAATGAAGAGTTATCCACTTTTGAAATCATTCAACAAAGTAATAATCACAGTGTTTTGGAAAACCTTATTCTTGATTCTGGTTTGAAGCAGACGTTAGATGAAGGTAACTTTACCATTTTTGCTCCTAGTGATGAAGCATTCTTGACCACCAATACCTCAGACTTATCCCAAGCTGAAGTTGTTAATTTATTGCTTAACCATGTAGTTCAAGGAGTTGCAGAATCTTCTAATCTTACCACATCTTACCTTAATACTTTAGCAACTGTGAGCTTCTCTGGTGCAGATCATAACCTGAGTATTCATGTAAACGCTGGTCCAGTACTTACTCTCAACGGCGTATCTTCTGTAACAGATCCAGATAATTTTGCCTCCAATGGTGTTGTGCATGTGGTGGATCAAATCATCAACATTCCAGATATAACAACATTTGCGCTAGCAGATCCTGACTTGGGCGTGTTAGTTGAAGCTTTAACAAGAGATGACCTGAATGATGTTGATTTTATGAATACTTTGAGCTCTTTTGAGGGCTTATCCCCATTTACTGTTTTTGCACCTACCAACAATGCTTTTACTGATTTGCTTTCAGAGCTCAATGACGTTGAATCTCTTGCTGATATTGAAAAAGAGAAGCTTATAAGCATACTCAACTCCCATGTGATTTCGGAATCTAATATTATTTCTTCTGAA
>PXBV01000086.1 GCA_003565575.1 Psychroflexus sp.
AAAATAACTTCATCTGGTATAAAGGTGACTTTGGTTCCTCTTCGCCTTGAAGTCTCCTGTAGTTCTTCTTTGTTGATTAAATTTCCTTGTTCAAACTCTGCAGCAACAGACTGGTTTTCTCTTGTAGATTCCACTCTAAAGTAGCTGGAGAGTGCATTTACAGCTTTGGTACCTACTCCATTTAGCCCCACAGATTTTTTGAATGCATTGGTATCATACTTACCTCCTGTATTCATTTTAGAAACTACATCTACTACTTTTCCTAGTGGAATACCACGGCCATAATCTCTTACAATCACCTTGGAGTTTTGGATAGACACTTCAATCGTTTTTCCAGAGCCCATCACAAATTCATCTATAGAATTGTCTAAAACTTCTTTCAACAAGATATAAACTCCATCATCTGCTCCAGAACCATCTCCAAGTTTACCTATGTACATTCCTGGGCGCATACGGATGTGTTGCTTCCAGTCTAAAGATTTAATATTGTCTTCTGTGTATTTTGTTTCTTTTGCCATAATTTTTCTCAACAGCGAAATATACTACGAAATATGTAAATTAAAAATCTATATTCAAATTTAAAACCAACATTATACTCAATAAGCTACTGAACTCAATTTGTTAAACAAAAAAACCTCTAGAGATGATTCATAGAGGTTTGTTGGAATTGAAATCTTAAAAATTATTCTTTATGCATGAATGACTGCTTGCCAAGAAGCTCTTCTTCGGTTTCTTCATGCTCTTCATCAGGAACACAACAATCTACTGGGCATACAGCGGCACATTGTGGTTCTTCATGAAATCCCATACACTCTGTACATTTATCTGCAACAATATAATAGAGTTCATCGCTCACGGGCTCTTGAGCTTCTTCAGCATTAGCTTCCTTTCCATTAGGAAGTACAATATCACCTTCTAAATCTGTGCCATCTGCGTACCTCCAGTCGTCTGCGCCTTCATATATAGCGGTGTTTGGACATTCTGGCTCACAAGCTCCACAGTTAATACATTCGTCTGTTATTTTAATAGCCATTTGATTAATATTTATGTAATTTTGTTCCAAAAATAGCAACATTGCAAAGGTTAGCCAAACGTATGACTTTAGAAACCAGAATTAAAGCATTTTCAGAACTTGGATTATTGCTACAAAAATACACAGAATCAAAAGATCTTGACTCCAATTTTTCACAAAAATTGGTAAATGTTATAAGAAATGCAGAATTACAAAACGCTTGGTTTACTCAGGAGTACATCCAATGTGCCATTAAAGAATGGGCTAATCTACTCACAGTGGATAATTTATCTTCATGGCTCCAACCCTACTCTTTTGATCATTTTGAACCCAAAAAAGTAGCTGTGGTGATGGCGGGAAATATCCCCTTGGTTGGTTTTCATGATTTTTTATCAGTACTCATTTCAGGTCATAACTTTATAGGTAAACTCTCTTCTAATGATAACGTATTAATTCCTTTTCTTGCTCAAGAACTTATTCATATTGAACCTCATTTTGAATCTAAGATCGAATTCACAAAGAACAAACTTCCAAGATTTGAAGCGGTTATTGCCACAGGTAGTAACAATACTGCTCGTTACTTTGAATATTATTTTAAAGAAAAGCCACATATCATTAGAAAAAACAGAAATTCTGCTGTTATTATAGATGGAACAGAAACCAAAGAAGAGTTGGAACGTTTGGGCAATGATATTTTTAAATATTTTGGCTTAGGGTGCAGAAATGTATCTAAACTTTTTGTGCCAAAAGCATATAATTTTGATCAATTTTTCAAAGCCATGTTTGCTTACAAAGAAATTATCAATCATCATAAATACGCTAATAATTATGATTATAATAAAGCAGTATACCTAATGAGCTCGATTGAACTTTTAGATAACGGATTCTTATTGCTCAAAGAAGATACACAATTCTCATCTCCTATTGGCGTTTTATATTATGAAACCTATGAAAGTGACTCCAAGCTCAAACGAAGACTTGATAATGCTAAAGATAATATACAATGCATAGTAGGAAAACATCCTTTAAGTGAGGTTGACTTTGGACAGGCGCAAGCCCCAAGAGTAGATGATTACGCAGATGGCGTTGATACGATGCGCTTTTTAACACAAAAAATTTTATAATTTATGGAAAGACCTCATAACTTTAGTGCAGGCCCTTGTATTCTACCTCTAGAAGTTTTTGAAAAAGCTTCGCAGTCTGTTATAGACATTGATGGTGTTGGCTTATCAATTTTAGAAATTTCTCACAGAAGCTCTACGTTTGTTGAGATTATGGAAAAAGCTAGAGCTTTAGCCTTAGAGCTTTTAGGTTTGCAAAACAAAGGTTATCAAGCGCTTTTTTTTCAAGGCGGAGCTAGTATGCAATTTTTAATGACAGCCTACAACTTGCTAGAGCATAAAGCCGGTTATTTAGACACAGGTACCTGGTCTGACAAGGCCATAAAAGAGGCTAAAAACTTTGGTGAGGTGGTTGTTTTAGATAGCTCTAAAGCTAGTAATTATAGTTATATTCCTAAAGATTATTCTATACCGCCAAACCTTGATTATATTCACTACACAAGCAACAATACTATATTTGGGACTCAAATGAGGTCGTTTCCAAATTCTGAAAAAACGCCTTTAGTTTGTGATATGAGTAGTGATATTTTTTCTAGAGAGCTTGACTTTTCTCAGTTTGAACTGATTTATGCAGGTGCTCAAAAAAACATGGGTCCTGCTGGTGCCACTTTAGTGGTTGTAAAAGAGGATATCTTAGGAAAAGTGAGTAGACCTATACCATCTATGTTAAATTATGATTTATTTATAAAGAAGGAAAGTATGTTTAATACACCCCCCGTATTTTCAGTCTACGTTTCAATGTTAACGATGGAGTGGCTTAAACGAAATGGTGGACTTAAAACGATTGAGAAAAAAAATAAAACAAAAGCGGATTTAAT
>PXBV01000370.1 GCA_003565575.1 Psychroflexus sp.
TCGCATTCCTGTATTTTTGATGCGCAAATGACTTCCGTTATTGACGGAAATTTAATTAAGTTAATTGGATGGTACGATAACGAACGTGGTTACAGTAGCCGATTAATTGATTTGATATTGAGGAGTTTATAAAAAGTATTTCCAAGTTTGCTCTGGTTAATTTACAACCTAAATTCAATAACTGGCCCTATTAAAAACTCTTCTAAAGGCATGTAATAATAAGCATATCCTGTAAAGTCAATTCCTATCATAAAGTTTTTTTTGACCTCATACATTAATTTTAAACTAACAATAGCACCAACGTCAATTAATTGCTCTTCATCAGTTTTAAATACTCTAATTTCTTCTCCAGTAATTTCATTTATATTAATGTGACTCAGTCTTGTCCTATTTACTTCCTCTAAGGTTATAAATAAACCTAAAGAAGCAACAGCTGTAAATTTACCACCTAACGAAAAATCTTTTGAAATGTTTGGTGCAAATGTCCAATTAGTATAATAATTACTTGTTCTAGTAGAGGCATAGCGCATGGCAAAAATATCTGCGTTTAACCAAAAGTGTTCACTCAATTTAAAACCAAAACCATTCTTAACAAAAAAAGATGGTTGATTTACTATCCATGTACTGTTAAAACTCATTCCAAATGAACCGTTAAGCCTAAGTGTCGCTTCTGTGTTAACTTTTTTTGGTAAGTCGGTTTCAGTATCATTATTTTCATTATCATCAATTTGAGCATTGGCTTTCAAAAAACCCAGCAAAAGAATGACCATTATTATTTTTTTCATCTTCTAAAATTTATATCTAAAATTTAAACCTACACTGTAATTATTAACCAATACATTTGGCCCGTACATCTTACGATCACTAAACATCATGAAATCTACACCAATTAAAAAATGTTTATAGAGTTTATAAAAATAATTTAAACCAAAAATTGTACCTAGCCCACTGTTAAATTCATTTTCATAAAAAAATGTGTCTAAAAAATTGGTGTAGGTTGAGGAGTCGTATCTGTAAAAAGACAAACCATAAAAGGCTGACATGAGGTGGCGATTATTATTAATAAAACTAACATTGAGTTTTAGATTAAACGCATTAAACATTGCCCTATCGGCGTATCTTTTAATGTTTTCTATTTGATCATTATTATTAGATAGTAGTGTATTGTTGTTGAAATTTGTACCGTTTAGGTGTAAAACACTTGCTTCTGCATAAAGCCAATTGTAAAACTCTCTTTGATAACTAAATTCAAAACCAGAGGCGTTTATCTCATTATCAAAAGTACCATATCTATAATTGACACCCACGGAATTTTTAAAATCCTGCGCATAAATTGAAAACAGCGGAAATAATAAAAAAAGAAATGTTTTTTTCATATGTTAAAAATGGTGCTCTAAGGCGAGCACCAAATAAAAAATTAATTTGATAAATCTGTATAATAAAAATTGAAGAAAAATCTCAAATTTCCATTTACATCCAAAGTTGAATAATCGACTCCATCATACTCTCTAGTACAATAATCGTGAGATCCACAATGTGGATTACCATCAACTAAATAAGCTGCTAAATTTGTCCAATTCATCTCTAAAGTACCTCTATTTCTTGAAGAAGATCTAAATATATCATGAAGTTTAATAACATCAATCTCAGTCTGTGGATTTCCATCTTCATCTACTGTATGTTTAGTTGGTATTTCAAAATCCTTGTCACTTGCACCAGTCCAACTTTGGAAGACAACCATTTGATGTGTAATCTCATATTGACTTACATCATTATTCCATTCCCAATTTACATTTCTCCACCATCTTCTTCTTCCAGACTTACGGCTAGGGTTTTCAGCAAATGTATCTATAGAGGTTACAGGTATTAAAGTTCCACCCGGACCATTAGCAAAATTTGTCTTTACCCTTTGAATTCTTAATCTTGTTCTACTTGAACCTTTCCTTCTCCAGCTATTGCCAACTTGAATTTGAGGAATCCCAGCAGTTAACAAAGAGGGAGACTGTAAAGAAAATCTATTAAAATCATAGTCAAGCTTAATTGTTGTTACTGGAGAGGGTAAATTTGTATTTGAATCATATGTATCATTGTTAGGGTCATGGCATGTTTCTTCCACAGAAAATGATGGAAAATCATCCATGAAATCATCATCATATTCCTGAAAACCAACTGCAGGGCTTCCTGGCGGACACGAACAAACTGGCAAATCATCATCATCGGCAATTAAAAATTGATTTACAAAAAGTTCTTCTTCGTCATCTTCAAATTCTAAATCAGGCACAAAAGTTGAATAAAATTGATCAGTATTTAACCAATCATGCTCATCAAATGAACCAAAAAACAATGAAAAGTCGGCCTCAACAATCAAATATATTATACCCTCATCACTTTCTATTTCAGGATCTAAATTATTGAGTAAGTTTGGAAAGTCCATGTGTGTGTGTGTGTGTGACGAAGATTAACATAAGATATAATTATATTCAAATATAAAAAAAACAATAAGCTTCTTAAAAAAAAACTAACTTTAACATTTTAAAATCTGTATATTCTTAAAATATCAACAAAATAAGGCATTCTATATTCAAAAAACTAATCTCCATCTGAATAATAGTCAGCTATTGTAGCTAATTCAGAAGCACTTAAATTCCAAAGAAAGCTCAAATATTGCATATAGCTTTCAGATTGCTTTTTAGGATTAACACGACTTACATGCTTATTGAATGTGTAATTTTTTCTTGATGAAGACAGCGCTTCAAGATTTTTCCCTAACCAATACCGGTAATAATCAACCTCATCATCGCGCTGTATGCGCAAAAGACATTCATATAAAGAATTGGCATAAAGTTCATCTTCATAAAAACTTACTACTCGGTTTCTTTTAGCTATTTCAGAAATAGTCAAAAAATCATCTGAAGCTTGTGCTTGAGTTCCTTTTTTCAGGTGAGGAA
>PXBV01000291.1 GCA_003565575.1 Psychroflexus sp.
ATATATATGTGTATTTATACCAAACTGTGGATCGACTGCTTAGCAATATCAAAAAAAGAGGTCGTACCTACGAGAAAAATATATCCCCAGACTATTTACAGCGCATTAACGAAGGATATTTGAATTTCTTCAAGTCTCAAAACAAAATTGATGTCAAAATTATCGACATTTCCCAATTAGATTTTGTGCAAAATCGAAAAGACTATTTATACCTGATTGGTGAAATTTCAAAATTGAATCAAAACAGTTTAAGTTAAAGACTTAGAGATAAGTTTTCCCACCTCTAGGCCTCTATGAACAGCGCCATCCATATATCCTGGAGTTTGTGCTGAAGTTTCTGATGCTGAAAAGAATAATTTATTATTGAAAAAGCCATTTCTTAAAAAGGGATGTCCATTGTTTTGATGTGCTGTAAGTGCCTTTGCAGTTTCAGCTATCGTAAAGCTTTCTTTTCTCCAATCTACATCTTGGTAAGCTAAAAGTTCTTCAGGTTTAATTTTGAAAATGTTGGTTAAGTGTTGTAAAACCTTTTCTTGTCGATCTTGAGGCGATAAATTGGCGTTGGAAGAATTAAGAAACCCAACAAGGGCATTTTGAAGAGTATCGATATCACTATGATCGTACATTTCTTGGATGATTTGTTGAGGAGACATCAACGTTCCGATAAATCCCCCAGACTTCCATGATGCTGAAGAAAAAGCGGCAGAAAACTTAATAGAATCAGACATCCACGTGTGCGTATGTTCTAATAATTTCAAAAAATCTGAAGGTAGTTTTGGATCAAAGTGAATAGAATCCTTGGCTAATTGAGGTGGAATACTCATGACCACAAAATCAGCATCAAACGTATTATTTTCAGTTTCTACTTGGAATTTATTGTCAAATTTTAAAGATGTTACTACATGCTCATAATAAATTTTAGCAGAGATGTTTTTCTGAATAGCTTGAATTAAGGCATGAGTTCCTTCTTTAAATTTAAATGTAGAAGCTGGCTGTTTAGGAATTTGATAGCGTTCTAAATGGCCATTCGGCCGAAAATCATAAACAGCTTCCCTGCCATTGTCTTGGGTTTTGTAAGAAATCTCTAAGTCTTGAATAAGTTTAAGAAGACTAGTGTGCTGAGGACCAAACCAAGTAGCCCCAAGTTCAAGGTAAAAATCTTTACGCTTTTGAGTAAAAATTCTACCACCAAGTCGTGGTCGAGCTTCTAAAATTTTAATCTCTACATTAGTCCGCCTCAACGCATAAGCAGTACATAAACCACTTAAGCCACCTCCTATTATCACAACTTTATGCATGCTTTTTTTGGTACAAATATCAATTTAAATCTAGTTTTTTTAACTTTCAGGAATTGTAAAGTAAAATTAAAATTGTCAAATGATGATTGTACTTAAGGATTGAACTCTTACTTTCACATTTAGAAAATAACCAAGTCGTTGTAAAGTAACTATATGTCACTATATTTGAAACAAGAGATAATCAAAAAAATAGAAATTGAAAAAGCTAAAGTTTCTAACTTTTATTGCATTAAAAGTAAAACCGAACAATTTACAGAACAACTATTTTTAACTTTATTTGATAAAGAAACTGATGTTGAAAAAGGTATGAATGAGTTGGAAATTCAGTTTCAAACTCTTGCTGATTTAGTTTGTTTTAAGAAAGAAAATCCGTGTAGGGAAATATGGACAGATTTCATGAAAAAGCTACCAGATATCCTTCAAAAGTTAAATAACGATGCCTGTTTCATAAAAGAAAACGACCCAGCTGCAAATTCTATTGATGAAGTTTATTTGGCTTATCCTGGATTTTATGCCATTGCCATTTATAGATTGAGTCACGCGCTTTTGGAGTTTGGTCTACCTCTAGTTCCACGGCTTATGTCAGAAAGCGCACATACCAAAACAGGTACAGACATCAACCCTAACGCTATTATAGGAAATCCTTTTTTTATTGACCATGCTACAGGTGTGGTGATTGGTGAAACTTGTGAAATTGAAAACCATGTGAAAATTTACCAAGGAGTGACCTTAGGTGCCTTGCTGGTTGATAAAACTTTAAAACATAAAAAAAGACATCCTACAATAAAAAGCAATGTAACTATTTATGCCAATGCAACCATTCTTGGAGGTGACACCATCATTGGAGAAGGTTCCACTATTGGCGGAAATGTTTGGCTCACCAAATCTGTAGACAAACATTCTACAGTTACACATAAACCAATGGTTAGAATTAATGAAAATAAAAAAGCATGAGTAAAAGCATTTTAGACTTAATTGGAAATACGCCACTAGTTGAGACCAAAACCCTTGTTAAAAACCCCAACGTCAAATTATATTTAAAATTAGAAGGGCAAAACCCTGGGGGAAGCGTAAAGGATAGAGCCGCCTTCAACATGATTCAATCTGCTATAGAAAGAGGTGATATTGATAAAAATACTAAACTCATAGAGCCAACGAGTGGGAATACGGGCATTGCTTTAGCTATGGTTGCTAGCATTTATGGACTGGATATTGAGCTAGTCATGCCAGAAACCGCTACCAAAGAACGTGTACAGACCATGAGAGGTTACGGTGCTAAAGTGACCCTAACCGATGGTGAAAAAGGCATAATGTACTCTAGAGATTATGCAGAAGAAAAGGTGAAATCTGGAAATTACTTTATGTTTAATCAATTTGCAAATGAAGATAATTGGAAAGCCCACTACAAAACCACAGGTCCAGAAGTATGGAAAGATACACAGCAAAAAATAACTCATTTTGTATCATCAATGGGTACCACTGGAACTATAATGGGAACGTCTAGATTCCTGAAGGAAAAGAATAAAGACATTCAACTTATTGGCGTACATCCTGCTGAGGGCACCAAAATTCCCGGCATTCGCAAATGGCCAGATGAATATCTGCCTAAAATTTATGATCCTAATCGAGTAGACCATATTTATGAAGTAGATGAAACAGAAGCTAAAACCATGGCCAGATATTTAGCTGAAAAGGAAGGTATCTTTTCTGGTATGAGTTCTGGCGGTGCTACTGCTGCAGCTGTAAAACTTTGTGAAAATTTAGAACATGGTGTAGTAGTAAGTATTATTTGTGATCGTGGTGACCGTTACTTATCATCAGACTTATTTGAATCTTGATAACAAATATTGAATGTTAAATTTTAAAGACTTTCATCAGTTTTACTATAAAAAGTGAATTAAAAACTTAAATTTCGTTTTCTAAAATCTAATTATTTTATGACAAATGTTTATATAAGTGGAACAGGGGCTTATGTTCCACCCAAAGTTTTACCAAATTCTTTTTTTGAAAAAGTAGGTTCATCAGATGAGTGGATTTTCAATAAACTGGGTATAAAGGAAAGAAGAATTGTAGAAAACGAAGCCACAAGTGATTTGGCTTATAAAGCCGGATTGGACGCTGTAAAGAACGCTGGGCTAAATGTTGAAGACATAGATTTAATCATTGTAGCTACTACTACTCCAGACCGTCAAGCACCTTCTTGCGCCTGTTTTGTTCAAGAAAAAATGAAAGCATTTAATGCTGTAGCCTTTGATGTGGCAGCCGTCTGCTCAGGGGCTTTATTTACAATTTCTGTTGGCTACCAATTTGTAAAAAATGGTGTTTACGATAATGTATTGGTTATTGGCGCAGATACTTTTTCAAATATAATTGACTGGGAGCGAAGAGACTCCGTATTTTTTGGAGATGGAGCAGGAGCTTTAGTTTTGAGCAAAACCAGCGAAGACAAAGGGTTTATAGATTTCAATTTACACTCTGATGGTAGAGGAAAAGAGCATTTTACCATTCCTGGAGGTGGTTCTGAAGCACCAGCCTCTAAAGAAACTCTTGATAACAGATTGCATTATTTCCGGATGAATGGAAAAGAAGTTTTTGATACAGCAACTAAAGTTGTACCTGAGTCTATCCGAGAGTTGTTAAGTATTACAAACACGTCTATTGATGATGTGAGTTTTATGATCCCACACCAGCCTAGTATTGGAATTTTAAAATCTATAGCAAAACAAATAAACATGCCATTTGAAAAAGTTATGACCAATATGGATAGGTATGCAAACACCTCTGGCGCTACAATTCCATTGGTCCTAGACGAAGTCCATAAAGCTGGGAAGTTTAAGCCAGATGACCTCCTCCTTTTTGCAGCAGTTGGAGCAGGCTGGACCTGGGGCACCGCACTTTATAAATGGTAATTCAAAAATTCACTCTATGTTAAAAGGAAAAACATACCTCATCACAGGAATTGCAGATAAGCACTCCCTGGCCATGTACGTTGCTAAAGCAATTAAAGAACACGGAGGACAGGTCATCTGTACAGGTCTAGGCGTGAGCAAGTTTCACGAAAGCTTATCAGATAAAGCCAAATCCTTTCTTGATCAAAATTTTAAAGATTTCCAAGATAGTGTTCATAAAGAACTTGGAAAGAATACACCAACCGAAATTCTTGATGTATCCTTAGATGCAAGCATCGAAGATTTTTGTGAACAATTGAAAGCTAAAAAAATAAAGATTGATGGCTTTCTTCATGCTATTGCCATGGATAAGACTATCAGAAATAAAGTGGTGAAGCCCTTGCTAGATGTTACTTTTAAAGAATTTTGCGATACCATGGAAGTTTCAGCTTATTCCTTGATAAGCTTAACTAGCCATTTATTTAAAAACAACTTACTTAATGCAGATGCTTCAATCTGTTCCTTAAGTTATATTGCAGCTTCCAAAGTCACATTTCATCCTTACAGAAATATTAGCATAGCTAAGGCGGCTTTAGAGCGAATTACTGTAGAATTGGCTGATGAGATGGGAAGAAAAAATGGAACGCGTGTCAACTGTATTCGATTTTCTCCTTATATGGGAAGTAAAGCAGGAAACGCCACTCTCAACCAAAAAGATGTAGAATATGCGCATAGAAAAAGTCCACTCGGAAATGCCTTACCTGAAGATTTAGCCTTTGAAGTACTTCACTTATTAAGACCCAATGGAAGAATTACAGGAGAAATAAGACATGTAGATGGTGGGTACAATATAATGGGCTAGATATTGAAAAATTTATATTTCATAATATCAATTTGTAACCTAAGGTTAAAGCTTGTTTTAATAGTGGGTGTTCTGATTTGCTCCCAAGGTAATTTATTTGCGCAATTAGGCTTTTGTCAAGGAAATACTGGAGATCCTATTTTTGAAGAAGACTTTGGGCAAGGCACCCAGAATGGTCCTGCTCTAAGCTCTGATATTACTTCTTATGAATACGTAGACACAAATGTTGAAGATGGGCAATATACCATTTCCTCTACTACTTTTCATCTGGGTGCGTTTCACAACACAACGGATAATACTGGAAATGAAAATGGTAGAGCTCTGATTGTTAACGCTGATTTTGACCCAGGTCTTTTTTATGAAATTCCCATCGAAGGATTGTGCATTAATACGTCTTATGAATTTTCAGCATTTTTACTTAACCTGTATAATGCAAGTACGGGAGTTTGTGCTGGAAATGAAATTCCAGTAAACGTTAGATTCCAAATTTGGGATGAAACAGACACACAACTTCTTGCAGAAGGAGATACTGGTGATATTTTTGGAACTAGTACGCCCATTTGGAATCAATATGCACTTACCTTTTCCACATTGCCGGGACAAACTTCGGTTATTTTAAAAATGCTGAATAATGCTGGAGGTGGTTGTGGAAATGATTTAGCTATAGATGATATTGTATTTAGGTCTTGTGGTGATACAACAGAAATTATTTCTGAAACCAATGAAACAAGCTTTCAGTTTTGTGAGGGTGAGCAGTTAACAGATGTTGTTTTAGAAGCTGTTCCAGATTTCAGTACTTACAACTCACACAATTACCAATGGCAGGAAAGTTTTGACGGCGAAAATTGGGTAGATATTCCAGATGAAACTGATAACCAAATTATAATCTCAAGTGTTTCTGAAAGCAAATTCTATAGAACCTTAGTTGCTGAAGATCCTAACAATGTTAACAACACATCTTGCAATAGCATTTCCAATAATTTTGAATTTGAGCAGATAGACTTAATTGCTCCCATTAGCCTTGGTGACGTTTTTGTTTGTGAAAATGAAAATGAAATTCTAGCTGTTGAAGCTAATGCTAATATAAGAATAAACTGGTACGACAGTGCGGAGGGAGGAGCATTACTAGCAGAAAATACATATGAATTTCAACCTGATGAAAATGGCATCTATTATGCGGAAGCTGTCACAAATGTAGGAAACTGCACACCTCCAAACCGAACTGAAATTTTCTACGAGCAGTATAATGTTCCAGAACTCCAGGATGAAGTTATACAAAGTTGCGAAGGTGAGACCCTTATCTTGTCTGAGCCAATTGAAAATGTTGACTTTTTTTGGAGTACAGGCGAAAACTCTTCATCTATTGAAGTAACAGAAGCTGGAGTTTATGAACTTGAAGTCATAACTCAAGATAATTGCATAGTTTCTAAAACTTTTACAATAGAAACCTTTACGCCACCTGTGATTTCTAATGTATCTCAAAATGAAAATACATTAAGAATTGAAATGGAATCTACAGGAGAATTTATGTTTTCAATTGATGACATCAATTACCAAAATCAACCTGAGTTTGATGTTTTTGAGGGAGGGCTTTACACTGTTTATGTGAGAGAAAATAATGGCTGTGGCATTGTTACAACAGAGTTTCTATTTTTTAAAGTGCCTGACTTTTTCACTCCCAACGGGGATCAAATCAATGACACCTTCAGAATCAATGATGATGTGCTTTTTGAAAATTTTGAGGTGGCTATCTATGATAGATATGGAAAGCTATTAGCCAGAAGTTTGGAAGCTCCATTTGAGTGGGACGGCACTTATAATGGCAAACCAATGCCGGAGGACGATTATTGGTATAAAATAAGAGTTGACGGCAAAACTTATACAGGAAATGTTACCTTGATTAGGTAAATCCATACTAATGAATGTTATATGCGAAATTTATTTTTGTAATGACTAAGAATGTTGAACAGGGGTAGCTTTGCGTTAGGGATGGAAACGATAGCTTGGTGAAGTAGAAGTTTTATTTTTATGGCTTTACCAAAGCGACCTTAGAAGCTCTTGGTAAAGCTTAATAAAAACTAACTTTTGCGAGCCAACTAAAGTGGACAGCCCGCCCGAACGCCCTTTTTAAATTAAAAATAATGGTTGTTCTGAATGGCATTTGATTTTAAAGTTGAGTATAACTTCAATAATTTTAAGTTAAGTCCTAAGGGTTTTTTCTGAAAATTCAACTTTAGTAATTATTTTTAAAATAAAAATTATGTTTGGATTATTTAAGAAGAAATCAGAATTAGAAAAGTTACAAGACGAATACAAAAAACTGCAAAAAGAGGCTTTTGATTTATCAAAAACCAATAGGCAGAAATCTGATGAAAAAGCTAAGGCAGCTGATGATGTTGCTAAAAAGATAGATGCGTTGAAGGCTAAAGAACACTAATGCTAGCGCATTAATTTTACTAGCAATTCTTTTAAAATATCACCATTAGTAAGTTGATTGGCACCTACTCCTTTACTTCTCATATCCGCTTCCCGAATCATTGCAATGGCGCGGCTAGATTTTTTCATGTTGTAATGCTTGGATGCAAATGCATAATCTTCTAAAAAGTATGCATTGACGCCAAGAGCTTTGGCAGCGGCAAATTTAGATTTATCCTTTAAAGCGTGGTACCTAAGTAGCTTATTGAAGAATGAATTTAATGTGGCTATGGTAAGTGGTAAGGGATGATGCTTAGGATTTTGATCGAAATAGGCCGCGATTTGATGAGCTTTTACTTCATCTTTAACCGCTATGGCTTTATTTAATTCGAAACTATTAAAGTCTTTGCTAATGCCGATGTTTTCCTCTATGAGCTCTGGAGTGATTTTTTGCCCTGGAGGTATTACAAACCTAAGTTTTTCTAACTCTTTGTAAATCAATGACAGGTTATTCCCTAAAAACTCAAGAAGCATTAAAGAGGCCTTTGGAGTGATGGTATAGTTAAAAGCGGCTAATATTTCTGAAATCCATTGTGGGACTTGATTATCATATAAAGGCTTAGACTCAAAATAGATGGCGTGTTTTTTTAGTAGTTTGGTAACGCTTAATCTGCCGTCCAATTTTTTGTACTTTACACAAAATACCAAAACCGTAGTTGGTTGAGGTTGTTCTAAATAAGAAGCTAGTTTTTGAAAGCTTTTCATTAAGCTTTGTGCCTCTCTTACAATGATGACTCGGCGTTCTGCCATCATTGGGTATTGCTTGGCTTGCATTAGTACCTCTTCTATATCTACATCTTTGCCGTATAGGATACTTTGATTAAATGCTTTTTCTTCTTCATTAAGAGCATTTTGCTCAATCTTATTTGCAATTAAATCCACAAAAAATGGCTCTTTTTCTCCAACTAGAAAATAGATTGGGGAAAATATATTGTTATCTAAATCTTTAAGCAGTGTTTTGAAATCTTTCATATAAGCTTTGGCATTGTTTCATTCAATTTTACTTCTTTTGTGTTATGCTAAAATTGAATTTTCCAGAGTGTGATTTGAAACTCAAAAATAAAGAAAATAAGCCAGCTATATTTTCTGTTTTGAGAAAAAAGTATTTGATATTGACTCCCGAAGAGTGGGTAAGACAACATTGCATCCATTTTCTTATACATGATAAAAATTATTCTATTTCTTTACTTAGTGAGGAGAGAGAACTAAAACTAGGAGCTGTAACTAAACGATACGACATCCTAGGCTTCACTTCTAATGGAGAAATAGACCTTGTTGTGGAGTGCAAAGCACCTCATATTAAGATAAGCCAAAAGACGTTTGACCAGATTGCAAGATACAATATGGCCTTAAAAGCTAATTATTTAATGATAACCAATGGCATAAGTCACTATTATTGTAGAATGGATTATAAAAATGAGACTTATATTTTTTTAGAAGAATTACCCAAGAAATAATGAATATGACTGTAGCTGTTGTTATTTTAAACTGGAATGGAAAAAAACTTTTAGAACGCTACTTACCCTCAGTAGTACGACATTCTAAGAATGCTAATATCTATGTTGCAGATAATGCGTCTACAGATGATTCTTTAGCTTTTTTAAGTGAAAATTATCCAGAGATTAAGATACTTAAAAACACAGAGAATTTTGGCTTTGCTGGTGGTTATAATGAAGCTCTTAAGCAGGTGGATGAAGACATTTATGTGTTGCTAAATAATGATGTAGAAGTTACAGAAGGCTGGTTGGACAATATTTTGTACTTGTTTAAAACATCAAATGATATAGCGGTAATTCAGCCAAAAATTAAATCGACACAAAACAAGCATAAATTTGATTATGCAGGAGCTGCAGGTGGGTTTTTAGACAGTCTGGGATACCCGTTTTGCAGAGGAAGAATTTTTGATACAATTGAAGGAGATGAAGGTCAATATGATGAAGATATTGAAATTTTTTGGGCAAGTGGAGCATGCTTTTGTGTTAGGAGGGAATGTTTTACAAAAGTAAAAGGCTTTGACCAAGATTACTTTGCACATCAAGAAGAAATTGACCTTTGCTGGAGGCTTAAAAACATAGGATATTCTATATGGTGTTGCCACAAAAGTGTTGTCTATCATCAAGGTGGAGGCACCTTATCAAATGTAAATCCTAGAAAGACTTTTTTGAATTTTAGGAATTCATTGTTTAATTTATTAAAAAATTCAAAAAAAAATCCTTTCGCTAAGATTGTGTTGAGGATGATTCTTGACGGCATTGCAGCTATAAGGTTTTTATTAAAAGGAAACCTTAAGCATTTTTTTGCTATATTCATGGCTCATATAAGCTTTTATAGTTTCATGAATAAAATGATTAAGAAAAGAAAGAAATTAAAACAAAACGAACAAGAATTTGTTGTAAAAAGCATAGTTTGGCATAATTATTTCTTAAGTTTAAATACTTATAACCAAATTAAAATTAACAATAATTAAATTGAAGCTTATTTAAATTATTAACTATTAGGAACTAAATTTGTAAAAACCTAAAATTAAAATTAAACCATGAAAAAATTATTTGCTATTGCAATTACTGGAGTTTTGATGTCGTCTTGCGTTTCCAACAAGAAATTTGCTGAGATGGAAGAAAAGTATCAAAACGCCAATGACCAACTTAAGTCTGCTGAAATGAAATTAGCAGCCTGTGAGGATGAACGAAGAAACTTAACGACTTCTTACGAAAGCCAAATCAAAACTCTACAAAACACAAATGCTGCGTTATTAAACACGACTGGAGAAATGGTTACCATTTCTAAAAAAGGAGCTGAAAATCTGGAGCGTTCTCTTGAGAGCATGAAAGAAAAAGATTTACAGATCAAAACCATGAGAGATGCTATTAATAAGAAGGATAGTGTAACTCTTGCATTAGTAACTAGCCTTAAAGGTGCCTTAGATAATGTTAATGATGAGGATATCGAAATCAATGTTGAAAAAGGTGTAGTCTTTGTATCTATTTCTGATAAATTATTGTTTGGTAGCGGACAATTTAGTGTAACTAGTGAAGCTAAAAAAGTTTTAGAAAAGGTTGCAAAAGTTGTAAACGACAAGAAAGATTTTGAATTTATGGTAGAAGGTCATACGGATGATGACCCAATTTCAAGAACGAATATAGAAGACAACTGGGACTTAAGTACAAAACGTGCTACAGCTGTGGTTAGAATATTACAAAATGATTATGGTGTAGAACCAGCAAGAATGACTGCTGCAGGTCGTGGTGAGTACAAGCCTGTTGCTTCTAACGATACGAGAGATGGGAAAGCTAAGAACAGAAGAACGCGTATTGTAGTTCTTCCTAAATTAGACCAGTTTTTTGGAATGATTGAAGATGGAATGAAAAACGCTAAATAATTTTAGACGTTTATCAAATACCCTACAGAAGCCTTGCTCAAATCGCAAGGCTTTTTTAATGGATAAAATTTGGAAAGATTTGTTGTGTAAAAGAAGATTATTTCTATATTTGCATTCGCAAAAAAGAGCTGTTTAATTTATCCCGAATAGCATGGGTGTGAACGAAAAGAAAAGCATCCCGACCTCAAAGTCGGGACGGTCACAGGTTCTGAGATTAATTGAAATAATGAAAAAAGGTCGCGTAGCTCAGCTGGATAGAGCATCCCGACCTCAAAGTCGGGACGGTCACAGGTTCTGAGATTAATTGAAATAATGAAAAAAGGTCGCGTAGCTCAGCTGGATAGAGCATACCGACCTCAAAGTCGGGACGGTCACAGGTTCTGAGATTAATTGAAATAATGAAAAAAGGTCGCGTAGCTCAGCTGGATAGAGCATCTGCCTTCTAAGCAGACGGTCACAGGTTCGAATCCTGTCGCGATCACTAAAAGCCACATCAAAAATGATGTGGCTTTTGTGGTTGTATGTGCATCGTATATATTTTACATTCAGAGAGTTTAGATAAGTTTTATATCGGTCATACTTGTGAAGATATTAAAGAAAGAATTAGAAAACACTTAATTGACCATAAAGGCTTTACAACAAGATCCAAAGATTGGAAACTGATGTATACAGAAGATTTTGAAACTAAATCAGAAGCTTATGCACGAGAAAGAGAAATCAAAAAATGGAAAAGTAAGAAACGTGTAAAACGACTTATTGATAATGATGAATAGAGCATCCCGACTTAAAAAGTCGGGACGGTCACAGGTTCGAATCCTGTCGCTATCACTAAAAGCTAATTTGCTGTTTATCAAAATTTGGCTTTTTTATTGTTTGAAATTTTTTCTTATCTTAATTTATGTATTCAATCTTAGATTAGAATAAAATTTCCAGTTATAAAACTTAAAACTGTACTAATAATAATTATTAACCACCAGTACTTTATCTGAAAAATATTACTCCCAGTTGTTTTATTTGAAAGCTTTCTAATCTGTACATCCTCTTTTTCTTTATTGTTATTATAATATTTGTAAGACTTTAAACCACCTAATCCTATTGCCTTTAATTTGCAGAAAAATCAGTTGGATAAGCTTCTGCATAAGGTGACCAGATTTCATGAATAGGTTGTCCTTTTGAGCTTTTACCTTGATGATGCCATTCGTTATTGATGATATCATATTCAAAATGGAGTGAATCTCCTACCCTATCCCTATCCCTTGAAAAAAAGGTAATCTGTTCTACATAAACACCATCTTCACTAGTATAAATTCCACCACCAGTACCCATAAAGGACTTGGTAGCAGAGTTAAAAGCTACCCACTGGAAACGGTCGCCATTCAGTATTTTTATGGTTCGTCTATCCCCTGGTGTCATTTTATTTAATTTACCTTCTCGTTCTCTTCCAGTGATTACCCAATTGCCATCCAACTCATTATCATTCTGAGAAATTCTCTTCCAGACTTTAGTTTCTGTGGGGCTAGAATATTCAAGAGTTTGTTCGTCTAACCATTTGTAATCATAAGTAAGAAGCTTTCCTACCTTGGAATCATCATAGGTATCAAAATCTCTTTTCTCTATAAATTTGGAGTCTACCAGTTTAAATTCTCCACCAGCTGCCCCTAAAAAACTATGATCAGCTAAACTTTTAGAACCAAGAGAAAAATAGCCGTCTACTACAATTTTAATAACTTCTCGGTCTGAAGCTTCTACTCCGTTAACACTTTCTAGCTTCCAAGCCCCCTCAAAGGATTGGGATGTACAAACAGTTAATGTGAAAAAAATTAAAATTGAACTTAATAGTATTTTATACATAACACATGATTTAAATTTAATATCTAAAATACAAAACTTTGTAACCTCATCATCGACATTTATAGATTTGATAAGATTTCAATGAAAGAAATCCAGAATTACCTATCACTTTAAGGCTTAAGCCGATTATTGAATGAATTTATGGACTTACGAAATTAAGTCCTACATTAAAGAAAAAGGGATTACCTAAATTATTGACCATACCAAAATCTTGATTTCCAAAAAA
>PXBV01000198.1 GCA_003565575.1 Psychroflexus sp.
CTTTTACTGTATCGCCTTTATTGATTTTGCTAATATCAGAATCTGTATCATAAGTGCTCATGGATTTATTAATAGCACGAATAGTGGAATCAATAGCTTGGGAAAGATCGGTGTTTGTTTCATCAAAATAAGTCATGCTGTAATAAGTACCAAAAGCCTCCCCATTTAAAGTGATAGGCTCATTTTGTGGTGATGAGTTACAAGAAAAAAAGAAACAAACAGAAATTAGATAAAGGTAATTCATTTTAGAGTTCAATTAAGCCAGTATAATTAACAACATAATCTTGGTCAGAATCTACAGGATCTTCAAAATTTTGTTGATTTGCAAGCCCGACACCTGCATAATAAGATCTAGCATTATACTTTATAGCATGATCTTTTATTTTTGTCATCAAATTTTCATCATTAATCTTCGGGTCATCTGGGTAGGCGACTGCTTTAACTATAATAAAGTGTAATTTTTTATCTTTTAGAGCAACAAACTGTGGATTTTTTTTGAGCTTACTGTTGATAGCTAAAAACTCAAACCCAAGCTCTTCGAGATTTTTCCCAACAATGTTCATCGCTAAATTGTGAAGCTCCTGTTTGTTAAGTACTGCCATATTGTAAAAGTATAAAAAAACCCAAGCTTAATTTGGGCTTGGGTTATATTTAAATGAATTTTGAGAATTATCCACCAAAATCATCAAAACGGATATTTTCATCTGGAATCCCAAAGTCCTCACCCATTTTTTGAACAGCTTGGTTCATTAAAGGAGGACCACAAAAATAAAGTTCAATATCTTCTGGTTCTTCGTGATGATTTAAATACTGATCAATCACACATTGGTGAATAAATCCAACAAATCCGTCACCCTCTTCATCATTAATATCTTTTTTCACTTTCCAGTTATCTTCTTCGAGAGGTTCTGAGAGAGCCATATAGAATTTAAAGTTTGGAAAATCTTTTTCTAGAGCTTTAAAATGGTCTATGTAGAATAGTTCTTTTCTTGATCTACCACCATACCAATAAGTCACTTTACGATCAGTTTTCAATGTTCTGAATAATTCATAAAGATGAGAACGCATTGGAGCCATTCCAGCACCACCTCCTACATAAAGCATTTCTGCATCAGATTCGTTTATAAAGAACTCGCCATAAGGACCAGAAATAACACAATCATCTCCATTCTTAAGATTAAAAATGTAAGAAGAAGCGATACCAGGATTTACATCCATCCATCCATTTTTGGCTCTATCCCAAGGTGGAGTAGCTACACGAACGTTAAGCATGATTTTTCTACCTTCTGCAGGAAAAGAAGCCATAGAATAGGCACGTTCTACTACTTCGTCATTTTTCATGGTTAAATCCCAAAGGCCAAAATCATCCCATTCTTTTTTAAATTTGTCTGGAGCTCCAGGATGATCTTCTGGATGCGCTGTAATATCTATATCTTTATAATTAACAACACATTTAGGCACTTCTATTTGAATGTAACCACCAGCTTTGTAGTCCATATCCTCTGGTATTTCAACTACAAACTCTTTTATAAAGGAAGATACATTATAGTTAGAAACTACCTTGGCATTCCATTTTTTAATTCCGAAAATTTCTTCAGGAATTTCAATTTTCATATCTTGTTTTACCTTTACTTGGCAACCAAGCCTCCAGCCTTCAGCAATTTCTTTTCTTGTAAAGTGAGGTTTTTCAGTAGGAAGTATAGCACCTCCACCTTCTTTGATAATACATTTACATTGTACACATGTACCACCTCCACCACAAGCTGATGGCAAGAATAACTTGTTATCTCCAAGTGTGGAAAGAAGTGTTGAGCCTGAACCCACCTCCATATCTTTTTCATTATTCACATTAATTGTAACTGGCCCAGAAGGCGATAACTTAGCTTTAGCTGTTAGTAATATAAATACTAAAAGCAATACTAAAGTTAAGAAAACAGCTACACTAGCTAAAATTACAGTCAAATCCATATTTCTTCTTTTTTATAAATCAATTCCCATAAAACTCATAAACCCTATTGCCATCAACCCCGTGATAATAAATGTAATACCCAGCCCTTTCAATGGAGCTGGAACATTTGAATAAGCAATTTTTTCTCTAATAGCAGCAATACCTAAAATGGCCAAGAAAAAACCAATACCACTACCTAAACCATATACACCGGCTTCATGTATACCTATAAAATCTTTTTGCTGCATAAATAAAGACCCTCCTAGAATAGCACAGTTAACTGCTATAAGCGGCAAAAAGATACCTAACGCACCATAAAGTGCTGGAGCAAATTTCTCTACAGTCATTTCTACTAACTGTACCATTGAAGCAATAACAGCAATAAACATGATGAAGGTTAAGAAGCTAAGATCCACTTCAGCAAATTCTGGACCTAACCAAGTTAATGCGCCTTGCTGCAAAAGATAGTTATTTATCAAGTAGTTGACTGGAACAGTCACAGCAAGAACAAATATTACTGCTGCTCCAAGACCAACCGCTGTTTTTACAGTTTTAGAAACCGCCAAATAAGAACACATCCCTAAGAAATAGGCAAAAACCATGTTCTCAATGAAAATACTTTTTGTAAATAAATTAATTAATTCCATAATTGAATTTTAAGTGTTGACGATTTTAATTTTCTTCGATTAATTTTCTGTTTCGACTTCTCTGAATCCAGATCACAACGCCTACCACGATCAAAGCCATTGGTGAAAGTAAAAAGAATCCATTATCTTCATATCCAGCACTATAAACAGCCTCTGGGATTACTTCATAACCTAATAATGTACCTGAGCCAAAAAGCTCTCTAAAGAAAGCGACAATGATTAAAATCAAACCATATCCAGCAGCATTACCAACACCGTCAAGGAAAGATTTATAAATTCCATTACCTAGTGCAAAGGCTTCAAGTCTACCCATAATAATACAGTTTGTAATTA
>PXBV01000251.1 GCA_003565575.1 Psychroflexus sp.
GCGTCTTTCATTTTTACAACTTCTGTTGTTTTTTCTAAGAAATCTACAGAAACATAGGCATCTCTTTGGAAGAATCGAGATTTTCTCATGTTTTTCAATGAAATTCTACTCGCGGTTAAATTAGCCACACATCCATTTTCAAATTGAAGTCGGGCGTTGGCAATGTCTGGAGTTTCAGAAATAACAGAAACACCACTTGCATTGATGCTTTTCACTTTGGACTTGACCACACTTAAAATGGCATCAATATCATGAATCATCAAATCCAAAACGACAGGCACATCGGTACCACGTGGATTAAATTCTGCTAGGCGATGGGCTTCGATGAACATGGGCTTATCGATTTTATCTATCGCTGCTCTAAAGGCAGGATTGAAACGCTCTACGTGACCTACTTGTCCTTTAACCTTATAGTCTTTTGCCAATTGTATTAAACTTTCAGCTTCTTCTACTGTTGAGGTTATAGGCTTTTCTATGAATAAGTGAACCCCTGCTTCCATGGCTTTCTTGGCGGTTTCGTAATGATATGTTGTGGGCGTTACAATGTCTACGAGGTCTATTTCTTTTAGGAGATCTTCATAGTTCTCAAAATAAGGATAACCAAATTCTTCTTGTATGGCCAAGCCATGATCTTTGTCGGTATCATGAAATCCAATAAAAGAATACCTGTTAGATTCATTGAGCAATCTCAAATGAATTTTACCTAAATGACCTGCTCCTAAAACACCTACTTTTAGCATAAATTATTTGTTTTATAACAAAAGTAACATTTCTTTTTTTAGAAACTAATACGGTGGGAGTCTTATAGGATTTCTTTTAGAGTTAGTTTTTTATTCTAGGTTGAATTCAACAAAAAAGGAAAGCTAAGTGCTTTCCTTTTATTGGTCTAATATTTATTTCTGTTCCATTTGCTTAGGCTTACCTAAGATTTTTATGAAGCCTAAAATAACAGCAAATGTAATTGAGATAATCACAAAAATAGAGGATGTAATTGGCGCAGATACAGCTTCATCATTCACATCATTGTTATCTCCAGGTGTTCCAATACCTCCTATTTGGGCGAATGATTCTTGAGTTAATAAAAACAAGCTTAACATGAGGATCAAAGTTGTTGTAGATAGTATATTAGTGCGTTTCATTAAATTATTTTTTTATGAGTTTATGTATTGAAACAATATTCTTATTTGATGTTATTTTTAAGATGTAAGCACCTTGTGCTAAGTTAACATCTTTGATTTCTAAATATCCAGATTCATCAAATTGGTGTGAGTTTTGGTAAACTTGCTTTCCTAATAAATCTATGATTTCTATTTTAGCTTTACTCGCAGATATACTAGGTGAGTGGATGTTAATAATCCTGTCTATAGGGTTTGGATACACATTCACTTCGTTTGGATGATCAAAAGAATCAGCATTTAAAGTTTGTAATCCAAAAGTAAAGGAGAACCTATTACCTTGAATACTTTGAGGTGTATTCCTATCTACGCTAAAGGCTGTTATGTTTTCACCTTCATCAAGTAAATAGGTTTCACCAGTGTATGCATCTTTAAGGAAAACATGAGTTCCACTTGGTATGTTTTTAACTATAGATTTCAAAATATAACTTTGAGTCCTAAATTGATCCATGTAAAGTGGTAACTCTTCACCATCTTTTGGTAAGTTGCGTTTTTCAACTACAAGATAAGAGTTACTTTTTGCATCAAATCGAGCAAGATTTTCATCCATATTTCCGGATTTCTTGATATCGTTTTGATCAACTTCATTACTTGCACCCTCTGAAAACGTAATTTTTACTGCATCTCTAGAGGTGTTTTTGGATTTAAAAGACACATCATCATAAATTAAACTAGTAATTTCAAATGGAGTCTCTTGTGTTCTAAACACTTGAGTTTGGATAGCATTTGTGTTTTTATGAGTTTCCCTAAATGCAATATTTACAGGGTCTGATGTGCCGTCTTTTAAAAACAAAACAGATTGCATTGGGTGTAAATATTGATTCATTTCACTATCTGGGTTACTGCTTTCAACTTTATCCCAAACGATGTAAGCTCCACGACCACCGAGATTGTCCGAGCTTGTATTCACATTACTTACACCACCGAGCTTTGGATCCCAAATGATCGCAAAATCTTTAATACCAGTAGAATTATCTATCACTTCATTCAAATTTACTGTAGCTTGGTAAGGGTTACCTACTAATATAGCATCATCTTCATTTAAGCTCGAGGTAATTCCTAGTGCAGTCTCATCAAAGTTGATATCACCATTTACTACGTTACCTGTTTCTCTAAGTATAGTGTTGCTGGTAGGGGAAGTGTTAAGTCCCAAATTAACTGCACGAGAACCACGTATCATTAAAAAATAGGCTTCACCAACTGAAAGTGTATTAGTGTTTGTATTGTTAACAGCACTCCATCCGCCAGTATTGGCATTCCAATTGAACATAGATGCATTACCAGAGGGTTGCCAATCAAAACCATTGTTTCCATCTTGAATGCTTGGATCTGAATTTGCATTTATATTAGGGTTTGGAGATACTCCTGTGATGTGCGTTCCATAACCTGGGTTAGGGTCATCATCCCATGCTGTGGCGCTTTCTTGCCAGTTTTCTCTTATGCTTGTAGTAGTATTTACAGATGGTGTAACAAGGCGAAATGCTCGTCTGCCTGGGTAACACTGTTCTGTTGTGACATCACCAACAATATTTCCTAAAGCTTTTATCTCTCCAATCATTGCTGTTTTAGGGTTGGAACCACTAAAATCACATCGGAATGTAGCATTTCCATCAGAGATAAAGTCTCCTGCCTCTATTTCTAGTGAACCAAAGATATCTACTGGATCAGTGAGTTCTGCACCTGCGGAGTTATCAAGGATAATTCGCTCATATCTACCTTCACCTGAAATTATTTGACGGCTATCACCAACTA
>PXBV01000288.1 GCA_003565575.1 Psychroflexus sp.
CAATATACAGAAATATCAGCCATCTGCAAGACCCAGCCCCGCCCACACGCCATTAAACCAAACCCCCAAAACAGCCTATATACTCTGCACCCGTCTTGTTATTTTATAAGGAATTAAAGATTTGAAAAACAAGGAGATAATGGTTTGAAAAATCTCCTTAAAAAATGAAAGGATTGCGTGATGCTTCGCTTCACTTTGTTCCGCCCGGTATAACAGACTATGGTGTAGCAAAGGAGAATACAGTTGCTTTTTTATTTAAACAAACCGGAATAAAACGAATTAATATTAGGGAAATGTGTTAAAATTTTGGAAAGGGGTTATATTTGTTGGTGTAAACGAGTTGGGGGCAAGTGTAGGAACAGCAGCCACATTGACATACAAACAAAACTGAAAGATATGGCAGATTTAAAATGGAAAGAAGCAATTGAAAAAGTATTAGAAGAAGAAAAAAAATCTCTTCATTATACCGCAATTGCCGAATTAATAGCAAAACGTGGGTATAGAAAATCACTTGGAGCAACTCCACAAGATACGGTTAGTGCAAACTTGACCACTGATATAAACACAAATAAAGAAAAATCAATTTTTGCTAAAGTTGACAGGGGATATTACATCCTAAGAAAATTTCTTGACGATAGTACCCAACTCCTGACAGACGATGATGAAGCAAAAGAAGTACTTACCGATATTAAGTCAAAAAAGGAAAGTCATAAAATAATAAATGCATTCGGTATTTATTGGAACAGAAACCTTGTTCATTGGAAAACAACACCTGACCTTCTTGGAATTCAGCAGATTGGAGCTTCTGAAGTGAATTTCAAAGACCAAATTGGAATTTATTTACTTCACGATAGTCGTGAAACAATTTACGTTGGACAAGCTATTGACCAAACACTTGGCCAGCGATTAAAGAATCACACTTCAGACAGACTTGGTGGTCGGTGGGACAGATTTTCCTGGTTTGGATTTTATCCAGTAAATGCAAACGGAAAACTCATTTTAGACATCAAATTAAAAGATATAACAGTCAATCATTTAGGGGACATTTTAGAAGCAATTTTAATTGAAAGTCTTGAACCACGTCAAAATAGGAAACAAGGAAATTTATTTAATGGACTCGAATATCTACAGCAAGAAGCACCTGAGATAAAAAAGAAGCTTAAAGAACAGATTATTAGAGAATTGGCAGATAAGATATGAAAAACACCAGACCTGAACATTCCAGGCATTAAGGCATAATTTACCCATAAAAAGATACAGAATGATTAATTTTCTTCTGCCTTTGATTAGGAGTATAGAGTTTGAAAAAGCATGCTTAGTTGTGTTTTAATTCATGTTGGGTGTAAAGAGCCAGATTTTCGCTATGAGAGCCTCCCTGGTTTTTTCTATTAAAATCAACCAATGTTTTTTTTTTACATTTATATTTGAGAAAAAATTGGAATATTGACGGGGGGGTGAGGTAAACTGCCGTCCGTTGTGGGAAATTAAATAGAACAACCATGAAACAAATAGGAGAATTGAAACCTGAATTTCCAGTTCAGGGCTGGAGCCAATTTTTGACAGCGAGAAAGGAAATGCTGGATTCTTTCGATAAAGCTAGGACACATAGTCGCAAACATAAGGTTGAAACTTCACATGGAAATGTTGCAGAAGCGGAATTCCGTAAATGGTTAAACAATTTTCTTCCTAAAAAATATGCCGTGACTTCTGGTTATATTATTTCACCAGGAATATCAGATTCGGAAAAAGTTCCTCATTTTGACGTTATTATTTATGAACATTTAGATTCCCCAATATTGTGGATTGAAGATAGTCCCGACACATCAGAACAGGGTCGTTCATTGGCCATTCCCGCTGAATATGTAAAGGGTGTAATTGAAGTAAAATCGGCATTTAAAAACAAAACAGTAAAAGATTCAATTGAGCATTTGAGAGAATTAAAGAAACTAATGAGTGGTATTGATTCTAATGGTGAATTATTTAAATTGTATTTACCAGAAAACTTTTTCTGTGGTATAGTTTTTTTTGAATTACGCAAAGAAGATGAATTTGATAAACAAGCACTAAATTCAATAATAGAAGGTATTGATTTAAGAGGTTATATAGGCGGACTGATATTAAGAGGTGAAGGGCATACTAAGCAATTAACTGGTAAAATTGATTTATTTAGTTCTGAAACAGCAACGATTTCAACGGTAAAAAAACCAGACAGGTCATTATTAATAAGTTCGCATATGTCAGATTCAAGAACAATAAAAGATAATTTTAACTTAGGGGCTAATTTGATTTGGTTCAAACACAATTTTTCAGGATATGCATTTGATTTAGTTGCACGTCTTAATGGAACATTTGAAATAGGCAGAATTTCAAGTTATCATGCAATTGGGTAAATGCAGATACCAGAAAAAAAAATAAAAGAAGTTAAACGAATAATATCTACGCACAGCAATGAATAAAAATAATAGCCGAGACAATAGTAAGTTAAAGAGGTGTAACCCGCTTCAACTTTTGTGTAGCGTAACAAAAGGTTCCCAATCCGCCTAAAGGTACTGTGGTAAAGAGCTCCCGAAGGTTCGGGACTGACCGATTAAGAATTGCGTGGAGCGGTGCATAGCGATCAGCTAAAGTATATAAATTTATTGCCAACCCGAAAGGGGATGAGCTCCAAAATTCAACACTTTCACATTTGTTTTTTGCCGACACACAGACCAACGCTCAATAAACCAAAAGAGTCATTTTTTTGCCAACGCACCGACAAGAATGATAACTTTACGAATTGATAAAAACAGACATAAATAATGTTTGAACAGACTTTTAAGAACATAGACGACATACTTCACAAAGACGCCGGATGCAGCAGCGAACTGGATTATGTAGAGCAAACCAGCTGGATTTTATTCCTCAAATATCTTGATGACC
>PXBV01000355.1 GCA_003565575.1 Psychroflexus sp.
AATTTAGGTTCGCCAACGACGAGAGTATCGACAGATTCTGAAGAAATAATGCTTTTGAGCTCTTCCATCAGAATTCTGGTATCTACTGTTTTCAATCCAGAGGCAATCATTTTCATTTCATCAGAAATGGCTATTCCTGTCCTTTTCATTCCAAAATCTAGGGCTAAAACTTTAGTTGGCATAAACTTATTTATTCAGCAAAGATAAGATACTCCAATCTATTTTGATTTTAAGCATAAACCTTATCTTCGCAAAAAAACTTAAATATGGAAGATTTAAAACAAAAAATACTAAAGGCTTGGGATAACCGAGACTTACTTCAAGAGCAAGACACCATTGATGCCATAAGAACTGTCGTGTCAAAACTAGACAGTGGAGAATTGCGATGTGCAGAGCCAACTAAAGATGGATGGCAAGTCAACGAATGGGTAAAAAAAGGCGTTGTGCTTTATTTCCCTATCCAAAAAATGGAAACCTTAGAAGCTGGTATTTTTGAATACCATGACAAAATGCCACTTAAAAGAGGCTACAAAGAAAAAGGAATTCGAGTTGTACCCAACGCTGTAGCTAGGCACGGTGCTTACATATCAAGCGGAGTCATCATGATGCCGAGTTATGTCAACATTGGTGCGTATGTAGATGAAGGCACTATGGTAGATACTTGGGCAACTGTGGGAAGTTGTGCTCAAATTGGCAAGAACGTTCACTTATCTGGTGGCGTAGGTATAGGTGGAGTTTTAGAGCCACTGCAAGCTGCTCCTGTCATTATAGAAGATAATGCCTTTTTAGGATCAAGAAGTATTGTAGTAGAAGGGGTACGCGTAGAAAAAGAAGCCGTTCTTGGCGCTAATGTCGTGTTAACGGCTTCAACCAAAATTATAGACGTCACCGGTCCCGAACCTGTCGAAATGAAAGGCATTGTCCCATCAAGATCGGTGGTCATTCCTGGTAGTTATACCAAAAAATTCCCTGCTGGAGAATACAATGTGCCTTGCGCTCTTATCATAGGAAAACGAAAAGAAAGCACCAACAAGAAAACATCCTTGAATGATGCCTTGAGGACTTATGATGTAGCAGTGTAAGCCCGAAGCCCCACCTAGCCTCCCCTTTGGGGAGGCACAAAACCCCTCCTTAGGAGGGGTTTTGTGATTTTAATTTCTAACGAGTTTCGGAATGAAAACATAGATTTTGAATTAAAAATTCAAGTTCAATCCAATTATTTTAATTGCCGAATTCCTTCAAGTGTTTGGGTACGCTTTATTTTCTTGGTTTGTTTTCTAATGTCATTATTTATTTTCCAAGCTGATTCATTTACATAACCTCTCTCATGTTCTAAGTGAACTACTATAGCAAAATAACGGACTCTCTTGGGTTTAATCCCAGAATTAATAAGACGTTCTCCAAACTCTCTATCCTGTCCTCCATACTGCATACGTTCATCAAAACCATTTATAGCCAAGATATCTTTCTTCCATCCAGAAGCATTTCCTCCATTCCAGGTTGGTTTTGTGGATGTAACGGTATTCAAAAGCTTAGAAATAGCATTGGTTTTTGTCAATTTCAAGTTTTTAAAACTAGACTTCAACCCTTTACTTTTTAACCATTTTAAGTCAAAACATTTTTGATTTAAAATATCATCTTTAGTAATTAAATGTGAAACCTCCATACTTAGAGGGAAGTGACCTCCCGACAAAAAATACTTATCTTGGCGATTATCTAAATGGGTTTTTACAAAATCTTGTCTAGGAATACAATCTCCATCTGTAAAGATCAAATAATCAGTTTCACTGGCTAAAATTGCTTTATTAAGTATCTCGCACTTTTGAAAACCATTATCTTCATGCCAAACATGTTTGATACTAAGTTTTGTCTCAGACTTCATAGCTCTTATTATGTCTGATGTTTTATGATCGGAGCCATCATCTGCAACAATAATCTCAAAGTCTGAAACTGTCTGCACACTATAACCCCACAGCACTTTCTCCAGCCATTCTGGCGAGTTGTATGTGCTTATGATAACCGATATTTCTGGCACCTTAGTCATGTGATTAATTTTTCCAAAATTTGAGTTTCCGTTTCAGCTCCTTTTTCTTTTGAAATTTCGACTTATAAGCAAGAGCAAACTCTTGCATTAAGTCAACAACTTCACCTTTAGGCTTCTGCATCAATTCTGCATAAGTTTCTCCCATCAATTGAATAATAGCCGGGTTTATAGTCAAGCGTTCAAAATTTTTAATGCGTTCTAGGTAACTGAGTGTTTTAAACTTCATTCTATTTAAATCTACCAAATAAAATGCAAAACCACCGTCTTCTCTCAATTCTACAAGGGTATTTCCCGCAGAATGATCCTGAAACCAGATATCATGTTCATGCATTTGAAACGTAAATTTTGCAAATGCTCTGATGATTTGATTCCGTTGCTCTATATTAGGGTGCTTTTCTAAGGTTCTAAAGGTAAAATCATAAGTTTGATGCATGCTTACATAATAACTTTCTTTGATGCCCAAAGCAGAAAATTTTTCAAAAAAAGCTACTGGCTTGGGCGTGCCAATATTGCATTTCAAAAGCAATTGAGCGTGTTGAAATGATCGCTCTGCTTTAGATTTTCTCAATCTCCTATATACCAACCTATTTATAAGATTGGGAGTTTTGAAGCGTTTAATATTCAAGTGGGCACCTTCTATTTCTATCACTTTCAGCTCGTTACGAGAGCCTTTGTAGATGGTTGTTCCTTGTGAATCAAAATTAGTTATAAAACCAAAAATTTCTTCGCTTATGTGCTTAAATTCCTCAAGAATATGAAAATAGTTCCCCATACATCAATTATAGTAAATGCAAATATACCTTTTCTATCAAGTTTACTTCAATCATCAAAACAATTAAAACCAAAGAGAGTTTAAAAAGTTCAATTACCTTTGCAACTTCTAACTCATGTAATTACACCTTAATAATTTTAATTTATGATTCAAATATCTGCTGTAATTATCACTTTCAATGAAGAAGAACATCTAGAAAAATGTTTGAGTTCTTTGCAGCTGGTAGCTGATGAGATTGTTGTGGTAGACTCTCATTCTACAGACCAAACAGCAAACATTTGTAAGAAATATGGTGTGAAATTAATTTTGCAAAAATTTCTAGGCTATAAAGAACAAAAAAACTTTGCTATCTCTCAGGCTTCCTATGATTACATCTTGTCTTTGGATGGCGACGAAGCTTTATCTCCAGAGCTTGAAGAATCCATTTTAAAGCTGAAATCCAACTGGATTCATGATGGTTACGTCATGAACCGACGAAATAACTTTTATGGGCAATGGATCAACCACTCCAATTGGTATCCCGATAAAAAATTGAGACTTTTCAAAAAAGGCAAAGGAGAATGGAGAGGCATTAATCCGCATGACTCTTATGAAGTATACAACCCAAAAAGCAAAGGATGGGTAAAAGGAGACTTACTGCACTGGGTGTTTAGAGATTATGCAGAACATAATCAAAAAATAGATAAATTTTCCAGCATATCCGCAGCATCTTATCATGAATTAGGCATCCGCTCTTCCATTTTTAAAATCATTTATAGACCGAGTTGGGCTTTTCTAAAGTCCTACATTTTTAAACGTGGCTTTTTAGACGGACTTAATGGGCTGGTGATTTGCATTCAGGCGTTCAATCTAACGTTTTTCAAGTATTTAAAGCTATATGAAATTCAACAAAAAAAACATTGATGTGTATAGTAATTTATTCAAAAACAATAGTTTATAAAAACAATGAAAGATCAAAAAGAAGTCATTCAAGAATGCATCAGCGTTTTAAAACGCGGTGGACTCCTCCTCTACCCTACTGATACAGTATGGGGTATTGGTTGTGATGCCACCAATGCCGAGGCCATTGATAAAATTTATAGATTAAAGCAAAGACCTAATGATAAATCTTTGATTTGCTTGGTTTCGGATTTTAAAATGCTGAACCAATATGTGGAAGAAATTCCAGAAGTGGCCTATGATATTTTAAAATATGCGGATAAGCCTACCACTATTATTTATCAAAATCCAATACGCGTAGCCACCAACTTGATTGCAGAGGATGATACGCTAGCCATTAGGGTGGTGAATGATATTTTCGCTAAAGAATTGGTAAGAAAATATAAAAAACCTATTGTTTCTACCTCTGCTAACATCAGTGGGCAAAACACTCCATCAAACTTTTTTGAAATCTCCAAAGAGATTTTAAAAGGCGTAGACTATGTTGTAAATTTGCATCAATCCAATAAAAACAAAAAACCATCTACAATCATCAAATTAGATTTAGACGGAAAAGTGAAAGTGATTAGAAAATAAAATGCTGAAAACATACTATCCAGAAGCCCTAGAACATCCTATTTATAAGATTATAGCAGAAGCCGCCGAAGATTTGGAGCTAGATACCTTTGCTATAGGCGGCGTGGTAAGAGACTTTTTTTTGAAACGTGGCAAAGCAAAAGACATTGATGTAGTAGCTATAGGAAGTGGGATTGAGCTAGCAAAAGCCGTCTCCAAAAAACTTCCAGGGAAACCGCCTGTAAAAGTCTTTAAAACCTACGGCACCGCTATGCTGAAAGTGTTTGATCTTGAAGTAGAGTTTGTGGGAGCAAGAAAAGAATCTTACTCTGAAGATAGTAGAAACCCAGAGGTTGAGCAAGGAACTTTAGAGGACGACCAAAACCGACGTGACTTTACCATCAATGCTTTAGCCTTGCAGCTAAACACTTCAGAATTTGGAAAACTCCTAGATCCTTTTGATGGCTTGCAGGATTTAGAAAAACAACTTCTCAAAACACCTCAAGATCCAGAAATCACCTTTTCTGACGATCCACTGCGAATGATGAGGGCTATTCGGTTTGCGACTCAACTCAATTTTGAAATTGAATATCAATCACTCAAAGCTATTCACGATAACGCAGCACGAATAGACATAGTGAGTAAAGAAAGAATTGTAACAGAGCTCAATAAAATTTTAGAAGCTAAGAAGCCCTCCTTTGGCTTCAAATTACTTCACGATACTAACCTACTACAACGCATCTTACCAGAGTTAACCAACTTAGAAGGTATAGACGAAATTGATGGCCAGAAGCATAAAGACAACTTTTGGCATACTCTAGAAGTGGTGGACAATATTTCTGAAGCCACAAACAACCTTTGGTTGCGCTGGGCTGCCCTTTTACATGACATTGGCAAAGCACCTACCAAGCGCTTCCATAAAAAAATTGGCTGGACGTTTCATGGGCACGAGTTCAAAGGGTCCAAAATGGTATATCACATTTTTAAACGTTTAAAAATGCCCTTAAACGACAAAATGAAGTTTGTCCAAAAATTGGTTTTACTAAGCTCCAGGCCTATCGCTATAGTAGATGAGCATGTTACAGATTCTGCAGTAAGACGTCTGGTGCACGATGCTGGTGAGGATTTGGAAGACCTAATGACACTTTGTGAAGCAGACATTACTACCAAAAACCCGAAACGATACCAGAAATACCATAATAATTTTAAACTAGTAAGAGAGCGAATTCTTGAAGTAGAAGAACGAGATAAAATCAGAAACTTTCAGCCCCCAGTATCTGGAAATGAAATTATGCAAACCTTTAATATAAAGCCTTGCCAAGCTGTAGGAGAAATAAAAGCTAAAATTAAAAATGCCATCTTGGATGGTGTCATCCCAAACAACTATGATGCTGCCTATGCGTTTATGCTTGAAGAAGGAAAAGCTTACGGTTTTCAAAAACAAGACTAAAGTTTTTAAAAACTCCCAAAATAAAGTTGTAAACTGGTAAATTTTTGGTTCATCTAGTCCATAAAAATTATCTTTGCTTAAAATTAAAATCGTGTTTAGAAAATCGATAAAAGCGTCTATTATTATCATTTACCTTGTCATAATAGCTGGCGCTGTGGTAAGAATGACGGGAAGTGGTATGGGTTGTCCAGACTGGCCAAAATGTTTTGGTTACTACATTCCTCCTACCGAGGAAAGTCAGCTAGAATGGGCTCCAAACCACGAGTATTTTAAAGGTCAAGTCATCATTGTAGATAAGTCTTTAAAAGTAGCCAAAGAGGCTTTTACCTCAACTACAAGTTTTGATCAGTCGCACTGGAATACTTATGATAAACACGATTATGCAGAATTTAACGCCGCACATACTTGGATTGAGTATATCAACAGGCTCCTAGGCGCATTATCTGGTTTGGCTATTTTGATTATGACAATTTCCTCCTTTGGGCAATGGAAAAGAAATAAAAAACTAACTTTACTATCCATTGCTAGTTTGATTTTGTTACTCTTTCAAGCATGGTTGGGTGCAACAGTAGTTTACTCTGTTCTTTCTCCTGTACGTATTACCATTCATATGATAGTCGCCTTGATTTTAGTAGCACTACTCATCTATCTTCTCAAAGCCTCTTCAACAGAAGAAACTAAGATGCAAAGCACTTTTACCTTCAGAAATTTATTAATAGCGGCCTCTGTTTTAAGTTTAATACAAATTGCCATGGGAACACAAGTAAGACAATTTGTAGATGAACAAATCAAAACCTTTGGCTACGACAAGTCCGTCTGGCTAGAAAACCCAAACCTCACCTTCTATGCCCACAGGTCGTTTTCCATACTTGTGGTTTTAGTCAATGCTGGTATTTGGTGGCTTAACCGGAAACGGAATTTAGGCTTTACACTCACCAACTGGATGATGCTCGTTCTACTTATAGAAGTAGGTTCTGGAATTGCCATGTACTACTTAGACTTTCCATTTCTCACTCAGCCTTTACATTTAGTCTTCGCCGCCTTGCTATTCGGTATACAATTTTATATCTTAATGCAAAGTTTTGAAGCCAAACGCATTACAAAAATTAACAACGTATGATTTACAAGTACAGAATTGTTTTGGACACCATAGAAGATGTCATTCGGGATATAGAACTAAGAGAAAGTTCCACACTTGAAGACTTGCATAATTCCATCGCCCAAGCCTTTGGTTTTGACGGCACTGAAATGGCCTCTTTCTACAAAAGTGATGAAGAGTGGAATCAAGGAGAAGAGTATATGCTGTTTTCTATGGGTGAAGAAGATGAAGGCGTGAATATGATGAATGAAACGAGTTTGGATAGCGTGTTTTCAAGATCTGAAACCAAAATGATTTATGTGTATGATTTCTTCAACATGTGGACCTTCTATGTAGAGCTAGCCGATATAGCAGAACCTCAAGATGGGCAAGATTACCCCAACTTGTTGTTTGCCCAAGGGCAACTGCCAGAATCTCCACCTGATAAAGTCTTTGAAGCCGAAGAAATGGATGATTTTAATGACGACTTAGACCATGACGACATTGAGTTTGAAAATCTTGATGATTTCGATTTTGATGAAAATTGGAATTAATCCCCAGCCCAACCTAAACCCTTTACATTACCATTATGATCAATTTATTTAGTGCTCAAATTGAAAGCATGTCCATACATCGTGTTGGAAATAAAAGCAGAAACGAATCTTTGTTTATTTCTGAACAACCTCACGAACTTTCTGATGAACTGAAACCCCTTATCAAAGAATATTTTCTTAAATCCTTTAGAGATAAAGAAGAGAATTATTATCACTTTGTGCATGACACCGATTTAGAGTTTCACGAACTCTACAATCATACCACAGCCATTTTCAATAATCCGCTGGAAAGTCATGCGGTTTCCAAAAAAATAACACGACTCCTTTTTGAAGAATCCAAGCATCAGCACATCAAAGGTGGAGAAGTGTATGTGGTGTATTTTGAAAACATGCTCATCGACAATGAAAAAGTTTCTGCGGTAGGCATTTTTAAATCTGAATTAAAGCACGATTTCCTTCAGTTTAAAGAGAATCAAAATAACTTGGATCTCATTTTACAACAGGGCGTATATCTTAATAAATTAGACAAAGGCGCTTTGATTTTCAATACTGAAAAAGAAAACGGTTATAAAATCCTTTCCGTTGATTCTAATAAATACGACACCAAATATTGGCTTGAGCAGTTTTTACAAGTCGATTTTTTTGAAGATGAAAATTTTTACACCAAGAAGTATTTAAAATTCTGTGAGAATTTCGCTAAAGATGTTGTCCTCCCCGCTGAAGACAAGCAACAAGAGGTACTTTTCATGAACAAAGCGATGAATCATTTTGCGTCTAATGATAACTTCAATGAGCAAAATTTCTTGAAAGATGTGCTAGAAAATCCAGCTTTAGAACCTGAATTTCAAAACTATAAAACAGAAAAAGCTCCAAAATATAAAGTTGAAGACCTGTCTGACTTCCCCATTTCAAATACAGCGGTGACTGCCGCACGTAAAAAAATAAAAAGTGTTATCAACCTAGATACCAACGTCCAAATCAAAATGGACTTTATAAGTGGAGATAGTGCAGAAAAATTTATAGAAAAAGGTTGGGACGAAGACCGCCAGATGTTTTATTACCTCGTTTACTTCAACAAAGAAGAAAAAAGCTAAATCAAAAAAAATAATTTATGTCAGAAATAAATCCACTACTTCAAAATTTTGACCATCCTCCATTTTCTAAGATGAAAACTGAACATTTCAAACCTGCATTTGTTGAAAGTTTAAAGCAAGCAAGGAAAGAAATTGATGCCATAGTTCAAAATACTGAAGAACCTTCTTTTCAAAACACCATTGAAGCCTTAGAATTTTCTGGTAATGCCTTAGGAAGAATTTCAAGTATATTTTTCAATTTAAATTCTGCGGAAACCAACCCTGACATTCAACAATTAGCTCAAGAAATTTCACCCTTGTTGAGTGAGTTCAATAACGATTTACTTCTAAATAAAGATTTATTTCAAAAGATAAAGCAGATTTACACCCAACAATCCCATCACGAGTATTCTGATGAACAAGTGATGTTATTGGAGAAAATCTACAAAAATTTTACCAGAAATGGGGCAAATTTAGAAAAGGAAAAACAAGCTCGATTGAGAGATATTGATAAATCCTTATCGAAAACGTCATTAAAGTTTGGAGAAAATGTTTTAGCAGAAACCAATAATTTTGAATTACACCTTACTGACGAAGACCAACTAAAAGGCATTCCTGAAGCTGTAAAAGAATCTGCCAGAGAATTGGCTCAAGAAAAGAAAAAGGAGGGATTTATTTTAACTTTAGATTATCCTACTTATATCCCAGTGATGAAGTTTGCAGAAAATAGACAGCTTAGAAAAGAACTGTTTTTGGGCTTTGGTTCTAAAGCCTTTAAAGATAACTCTTTTAATAACGAACAAAATGTTTTAAACATCGTGAAACTAAGATTGGAACGAGCTAATCTTTTAGGTTTTGAATCTCACGCTGATTTTGTGCTGCAAGAACGGATGGCAAAAAGCTTTGACAACGTCCAAACCTTTCTAGACGATATTCTTGAAAAAGCCTTACCCGCAGCCAAAAAAGAAATAGAAGAATTGAAAGCTTTTGCACTCCAATGTGATGGAATTGAAGACTTCCAGAAATGGGATAAGGCTTACTACACCGAAAAGCTAAAACAAAAGAAATTCGATCTAGATGAAGAAAGTTTAAAGCCTTACTTTGAATTAAATCAAGTCATCCATGGTATGTTTGATATTGCCTCTAAGCTTTTTAACCTATCTTTTGAAAAAGTAGAGGACATTGATGTGTATCATCAAGATGTGGTAACTTATAAAGTTTATGAAGACAAAAAGTACTTAGCTACATTATACGCTGACTTTCATCCAAGACCAGGCAAGCGGGATGGTGCTTGGATGACTACCTATAAAGACCAATATCATCGCGGCAGTGTGGAGGAAAGACCGCAAGTGTCTATTGTTTGTAATTTTACAAAGCCTACCAAACACAAACCCTCATTGCTTACCTTTAGTGAAGTTACCACCTTGTTTCATGAGTTTGGCCACGCCCTTCATGCCATGAACGCCAACACTACCTACCCTTCACTATCGGGAGCTTCTGTGTATTGGGATTTTGTGGAGCTTCCAAGTCAGTTACTGGAAAATTGGTGTTATGAAAAAGAAGCTATGGAACTTTTTGCCAAACACTACGAAACGGGGGAGGTCTTACCCATTGAGTATATTGAGAAAATAAAAAAGTCCTCTAACTTTTTGGAAGGCTTACAAACTACAAGACAAGTGAGCTTTGGAAAGCTAGATATGGCTTGGCATGCCCTCACAACTATGGAAGGCATAAACGATGTAAAAGCACATGAAGATAAAGCCTTTGAAATGACAGAACTTCTACCAGAAGTCAAAAACAATTGCATGAGCACCGCTTTTGGTCACATTTTCCAAGGTGGCTACAGCTCAGGATATTATTCTTATAAGTGGGCAGAAGTTCTGGATGCCGATGCTTTTGAATATTTTAAAGAACATGGCATTTTTGATGCAAGAGTTGCCGAAAAATACAAGGAAACTATTTTGCAAAAAGGAGGCACTGTAGAACCGATGAAGCTTTATAAATTATTCAGAGGCAAAGAACCAGACCCTTCAGCTTTGCTAAAACGAGCTGGCTTGGTTTCGACTTAAGTATAAGTTTTAGGAAGCATTGAAATTGATAATCATAGTTTGATTTAAAATTCAGTACGGGAGTTTTTGGTTTTGATAAAATCAAATTTCCCGTAAAATTGAGGTGTTTCTAAAACACGCTTGAATGCATATTTTGCATGTCGATGTCTTATAAGTATATCAAAATCATACTGTTTACCAGAGATTTCTGTGATTCTAATGTAATTTTGTTTCCATAAATTGAGTGTGTTGACCAACTTCCATAGTCCATATAGTTTAGATATAGGTGCTTTAGGTCTTTTAAGTCAACGGTGTTTTGTTCACCGTTTAGGTGTAATTCGATACGTTCAGGTGAAATTTTAAGTTTTACTGTTTTTTTAGGTTTAATCAAACTTTTTCCAAAAAATATAAATCCCCGTGGCATATATAGCAACACACAGGAACTTCAAATAACTAATCCCACAAAAAACTAAGAAATCGAACAAGAAAATTCAAATTCGATTCTTTAATTGTGATATTTTCTGAAAGTAACTAATGAAATGATTAACTTTTAAAAGTGGGCGCCACATAAAATAAAAAACCCCTGATTTACAGGGGTTTAAGTGGTAATATTGTGACCTCGGCAGGATTCAAACCTGCAACCTTCTGAGCCGTAATCAGATGCGCTATTCAGTTGCGCCACGAGGCCTTTGGTAGTTTAGACGCACTACTAGCGTTGATTCTTGGCGTGATACAATCAAATTTATAAGCGTCCCGATTTGCAATCAATATCCGCTATTTGGTTGTACTATTTGAACTTGTGATGAAATCTACTCAAAACATAAATCTGAATTAAAAATTTAAATCTTATATGATATAATATTCTTAATTCCGAATCTCATCATAATTTCGGATTGCAAATATATTTCTTTTTATACTTTTACCAAACATTAAACCATATTTATCATGCAACTTACTGATTATATCCGAACTGTTGAAGATTTCCCGAAACAAGGCATTTCGTATAAAGACATCACCCCTTTACTTTTAGACAGTAAAGCCTGTAAACATGCGGTTTCTGAAATCATAAAAGGCTTAAATGGTGAACGGATCACAAAGGTGGTAGGCATAGAATCGCGTGGTTTTTTGTTCGGTATGCTTCTGGCCAACGCCTTAGATGTAGGTTTTGTCCCTATAAGAAAGCAAGGGAAGTTGCCAGCCGAAACCCATAGCCAATCTTACGAGTTGGAATACGGCAGCGATACCATCGAGATTCATAAAGATGCTATACATCAAGGGGATAGAATTTTGCTGCATGACGATTTGCTAGCTACTGGCGGTACAGCTGCGGCAGCCTACCAACTTATCAAAGAACTAAAAGGTGAGATTGTTCAAGTTAATTTTATTGTGGAACTGGATAGCCTAAACGGCAGACGTCTTTTGCCTAAAGCTAAAATCAATTCTTTAATTCACTACTAAACGGTATTAAATTCAGAATAAATACAAAGGCTTAGTTAATTTGTAACTTAAAAGCCAATAAAGAAACAACTTAGAACTCCAAAAACCACAAAAAAACTATCTTTGCACCCACTAATTTTTGAAAAATGTGCGCACATAAACACAATGAGTTAACAGACGAAATCGGCGACAACCATATAGCAACTTCCTACGAGAACCCTGTGAGAGAGGATGCTTTTGTTCTTTCTGATGATGAAAAAATAGAAAAAATAAAAAGTCACGTTCATGAAATTATGGAAACGCTAGGCATGGACATGACCGATGATAGCTTGAGAGGGACTCCAAAACGAGTGGCCAAAATGTATGTGAATGAAATTTTTGGAGGTCTTAATCCTGAAAAAAAGCCAAAGGCATCTACATTTGAAAACAACTATAAATATGGTGAAATGCTAGTAGAAAAAAACATTACAGTTTACTCTACTTGTGAACACCATCTTTTACCAATTATTGGAAGAGCTCACGTTGCTTATATTTCTAGCGGAAGAGTTGTAGGGCTATCCAAAATGAACCGAATTGTTAACTATTACGCTAAAAGACCTCAAGTCCAAGAACGCCTTACTATGCAGATTGTGAAGGAATTGCAGAAAGCCTTAAATACGGAAGACGTTGCGTGTATTATTGATGCGAAGCACCTTTGCGTAAACAGTAGAGGGATTAACGATATTGAAAGCAGCACCGTAACAAGCGAATTTGGCGGTAAATTTAAGAATGAAAATGTGAGAAAAGAACTTCTCAATTACATTAAATTGGACACAAAATTTTAAAAAATGGCTTTGTACAAGCACCAAACTCTAAAGATTTATAATTCTATTTCTGGGGAAAAAGAAGAGTTTAAACCCATTACCGAAGGTTATGTAGGCATGTATGTTTGTGG
>PXBV01000142.1 GCA_003565575.1 Psychroflexus sp.
AAGACTGTAACGGACTGCGCATGAATTTCCACTGCTTGTCCCCCACCCTCGGAAGCGACTAAAGTTCCACTTACCGACACCGACGCACCGGGATACAGCTTAACAATGTCGCTTTCATAATTTGGCAGATTCGCGTCAGCAATGACTTGAATATTTGCTAAACAAGAACCGTCATTTAAAGCAATAAACCGATTACTACGGAATGCTCTTACCCATCCATTGATTTTATAGTCTTGAGATATATGTCCTGATTCTAAGAGTTCAGCGATATTTTTTGTCAGCATTTTAGATAAATTTAGATAGCAGCAAAGGTAATTTTTTCCCTAGGGCTTTACAATAGAATTTTTAGAATAAACTAAATATTAGTGAAGTCTCTTTTGGGGAGTCATAATTGAGAGTGAAACTAAAACGTGTATATATGATGAGGGGTTATACAATAATCCAACTGGATATCATGAGGTAAGGATTCAATGGAGGCTTCTGGCTTGAAGAAGGATAGCCCTACTTTTAAAGTTTCGGGACGACACTGATTTAAAAACTTGTCATAAAACCCTTTTCCGTAGCCTATTCTATTGCCTATGTTATCAAAAGCAAGAAGAGGTAAAAATACCACGTCAATTTGCTCTGGTGGCACTAAAATTCCTTCTACAGGTTCAGGAATATTCCATTCACTTAACCTAAGCTGAGTTGAATCTGTGAGAAGAAAGTTTTGAAGATTTTGACCTTTCACTTTGGGCACAACTACATTTTTGTCTTTGCCATGAAGAATATGTAAGAGGTATTCTGTGTTAATTTCTTTGAGTTTGGAAATACTCAGAAAGATATGATAGGTTTTGAACGCCCAAAGGTCGAGTTTTAAGGCTTGGTTAGCAATTTTAAGGCTTAATTCGTCTATATCTTCTGGGTTTAAGCCTTGTCTTAATGATTTGTATTTTTGTCTTAATTCGTCTTTACTCATCTACAGTTTCCTTAGAAATATGGAAAATAGCATCTCCTTGATAGACAATAGGGGACTGGTTTGCATTTATGATGTATCCATTATGACTGGCTTTAACCTTATGCCTAAAACTACCGTAAGGATCTGTAATAGTAGCTATAAATTCTCCTTTTTCTACAAGCTTTCCTATTGGAATTTTAATATGTAGCAGACCACTATACTTAGCGCGCATCCAATAAGTGCTTGAGATAAATTTGGTGTCTTCTTCCGGAGTTTCTACTTCAAATTTGGAATTGAGCATGTCAAAATACTTCAATATGCGTTTAAGGCCATCTACTCCGTATTTTGAAATTTCTTTGTTACTATCATTAGATTTTCCGCCTTCAAATAACAAAATAGTTTTTCCTTGTTTTACACAAGTCATTCTATATGAGTTTTTGATAGTAGGAGAGTAAACTGTAAAAGGAGCATTGAATATTTTTGCTAACTCTTCACCTTCTTTATCCGTTTTGTCAATCCGGATTTGAGCAGCATTAAATCTACTAGCTCCACCTGTATGGAAATCGAAACAATAGTCTGCAACGGGGAGTATTTCAGAAGCAAACTGATATGCAAACCTACTAGCTAAAGCGCCCTTTTTGGATCCTGGAAACATTCTATTGAGGTCTCTACCATCTGGAAATTCTCTAGTCATGTTGAGAAATCCAAATACGTTGAGCACTGGCACACAGATAATAGTACCTCTAATTGGTTTATTAATGCCCTTAGAAATAAACTGCCTTACTGTTTCTACACCATTGATTTCATCTCCGTGAATACCAGCTGTAATGAGTAAAACAGGGCCAGGTTTTTTGGCACGTTCTATTATAACAGGAACTTCCACTAATGTAGTGGTGTAGAGCTTTGCAGTATTGAAGTTTATTCTCGCACTTTCTCCTGGATAAATTTTCCTGTCTAGAATGTGGAGAACATGTTTAGAATCCAATTGAGGCATCACACGTTTTTTTCTATATATTGAATAATGGTTCTTGCTATATCTTTACCAGTTGCTTTTTCAATACCTTCAAGACCAGGAGATGAGTTAACTTCTAGTATTAATGGTCCTCGTGCACTTTGAAGAAGATCAACTCCAGCAACTCCCAACCGCATAGCCTTAGCTGCCTTGATTGCTGCAATTTCTTCTTCGTCTGATAATTCTATGACTTCAGCAGAACCACCTTGATGTAAGTTGGAGCGGAATTCTCCTTCTTTTCCTTGTCTTTTCATAGCTCCAACCACATGACCATCTACTACAAAAACGCGTATATCTGCACCTTTTGCTTCCTTAATAAATTCTTGAACAATTACTCTAGCTTGCAGCCCATTAAAAGCTTCGATAACCGATTTTGCAGCATTTTTAGTTTCGGCTAAGACAACACCAAGACCTTGAGTGCCTTCCAAGAGTTTTATAACCAGAGGGGTGCCTCCAACTTGTTGTATAACACCATTCACATCTCTAGAATAATTGGTAAACACAGTTTTTGGTAAACCAATTTTAGCTCTTGAGAGAACTTGTAGACTTCTTAACTTATCTCTACTTCTTACCAAAGCTTCAGAATCTATTGTGCTAAAAGCTCCCATCATTTCAAATTGTCTTACCACGGCAGTGCCATAAAAAGTTACAGATGCTCCAATTCTAGGTATAATGGCATCGGTATCTAATATATACTCTCCTTTGTAATATATGTTTGGATTGCGTTTTTCTATCACTAAATCGCACTTCAGAGGGTCGATAATTTGGACGTTATGTTTTCTTTTTTTTGCAGCTTCAACAAGTCGTTTAGTTGAATATAAGTTAGGGTTTCTAGATAGTATTTTGATGTTCATGCTGTTGCGTATTATAAGATAAGTCTTTTAATTCTGGGTCTACTAAGAACTTCTTGTTGAGGAACTTTCGTCCCAAAAGTACTGGATGCTTC
>PXBV01000186.1 GCA_003565575.1 Psychroflexus sp.
GCTGTATCAAATTCAGCAAAAATTGGAGAAAACACAATTGTTCAACCCAACGTTTTTATTGGTAATTCGGTAAAAATTGGTAAAAACTGTTTAATTCACAGTAATGTATCAATTTACGATGGTGTGGAGATTGGTGATAATGTTCAAATTCATGCAGGAACTGTCCTTGGGGCAGATGCATTTTATTATAAAAATAGACCCACTTACCATGATAAGCTTCTATCTGGAGGGACAATTAAAATAGAAAGCGATGTAGAAATAGGTGCTTTATGCTCTATAGATAAAGGTGTTTCTGGAATAACTACTATAGGGAAAGGAACAAAAATAGATAACCAAGTGCAAATTGGTCATGATACGGTGATAGGTAAAAAATGTTTAATTGCTTCTCAAGTAGGTATAGCTGGCTGTGTGGTGGTAGAGGATGAAGTGACTATTTGGGGACAAGTAGGTATTGCAAGTGGACTAAAAATAGGAAAAAAAGCAATTATTCTAGCACAGTCTGGAATAAGTAAAAGTTTAAAAGGAAACACCACTTATTTTGGTACACCTGCGGATGATGTAAAAAAGAAATATAGAGAACTTGCTTACATTAACAGGATACCAGAGCTTATTTCAAAACTTAAAACCCTGTAGTTCATGTATTTTTAATTTATAAATATTAATTACATTAAAAATACTAGATTTAATTCGAAAATAAAATCAATTGAAATAAAGCCTAAGGGTAGAATATCAACAATTATATACGGAATAATTTTTAAGGCTCATCTTAAAAAATTACTTTTGTAGAATCTAAATTAAATAAACTTATGAGTGTTTTAGTCAATAAAGATTCAAAAATTATTGTTCAAGGTTTCACTGGAAGTGAAGGTTCTTTCCATGCTGGACAAATGATAGATTATGGTACTAACGTAGTTGGTGGAGTAACTCCTGGAAAAGGTGGTACTGAACACCTTGGTAAGCCTGTTTTTAACACCGTTGCAGAAGCAGTGGATAAGGTAGGTGCAGATACTACAATCATATTTGTACCGCCAGCCTTCGCAGCAGATGCTATTATGGAAGCTGCAGATGCTGGCATAAAAGTTATTATTGCCATTACGGAAGGTATTCCCGTAAAAGATATGATCAAAGCCTTTGATTACATCAAAGGAAGAGATTGTAGACTCATAGGTCCTAATTGCCCAGGGGTTATAACTCCTGGTGAAGCAAAAGTTGGTATTATGCCAGGTTTTGTTTTTAAAGAAGGAAGCGTAGGTATTGTTTCAAAATCTGGAACGCTTACTTACGAAGCTGCAGACCAAGTGGTGAAAGAAGGTTACGGAATTACTACAGCTATTGGTATTGGTGGAGATCCTATTATAGGGACTACTACAAAAGATGCAGTACAGTTATTGGTAGAAGATGATGCTACTGAATGTGTAGTCATGATTGGGGAAATAGGTGGTCAATTAGAAGCTGAAGCTGCCAAATGGTATAAGGAAAGCGGAAGCAAGAAACCAGTTATTGGGTTTATTGCTGGAGAAACAGCTCCTGCTGGTAGAACTATGGGACATGCTGGTGCTATTGTAGGTGGTAGTGAAGATACCGCTCAAGCTAAAAAAGCTATTCTTAAAGATTCAGGAATTCACGTTGTGGACTCTCCTGCAGAAATAGGTAAAAAGGTAGCAGAGGTTTTATCTAAATAATATACGTTTATTGAAAGCCTTCTAGCATCGTGTTAGAAGGTTTCTATTTTTATAATTTATACATCTATGAAGTTACTTGACTCAAAAAATATTCTTATTACTGGCGGAAGTCGTGGTATTGGAAAAGGTATAGCGAAAGTTGTAGCTAAACACGGTGGAAATGTGGCTTTTACCTACAACTCATCTTCTCATACAGCAGAAGAATTGGAATCTGAGCTTAAAGCGCTTGGAGTGAATGCTAAAGCTTATCAATCTGATGCATCTGATTTTGATCAAGCTCAGAAATTAGCTGAAGAGGTTATTAAGGATTTTGGATCTATAGACGTACTCATCAACAATGCGGGTATTACTAAAGACAATTTATTGATGAGGATGAGCGAAGATGACTTTAATAAAGTTATAAGTATTAATCTGAATTCCGTGTTTAATTTAACTAAGGCTGTTTTAAGGCCAATGCTAAAACAAAGACATGGTAGCATTATAAATATTAGCTCTGTTGTTGGGTTAAAAGGAAATGCCGGTCAGGCTAACTATTCTGCATCAAAAGCTGGTATTATTGGTTTTTCTAAATCTGTAGCTTTAGAATTAGGGTCAAGAAATATTCGTTCTAACGTGATTGCTCCTGGATTTATTGAAACTGAAATGACAGAAAAGTTAGATGAAAAAACAGTTGAAGGTTGGAGGCAAGCTATACCTTTGAAACGCGGAGGACAACCAGAAGATGTTGCCAACGCATGTGTATTTCTTGCAAGCGACATGAGCTCTTACATCACCGGTCAAACTTTAAGTGTAGACGGAGGCATGTTAACTTAAATATTACTAAATGACAGGCCTTACATTGCTCTTGCTACTGATTAATTTTGCTTGTGCAACGGCTTTTACATTTTTACTTTATAAAAATTTATTTAAAGACAAAGTCCAAAGCATCCTTGCGTGTTTTAGATTTTTGTCTTTTTTTTTGTTAGGTCTTTTACTCATAAACCCAAAATTTGAATCAATAGACTATACACTAGAAAAACCAAAACTTGTCATTGCATTTGATGATTCTGAATCTGTTGCAAAACTTGGTAATCCAGAGGAAATAAACAACTTTTTGAAACAACTGAAGGCTGATAACACTTTAAATAACATTTATGATTTAAACCTTTTAAGCTTTGGTGAATCAATAAGTACATCAAATGATACATTACACTTTAATAAACCATCAACGGATATCTCAACTGCAATTGATTATGCCAACTCTATAAAAGAGGAAAACAGCAGCTTTATCTTGGTTTCAGATGGTAATCAAACTATGGGAGAAGACTACAGATTTAAATCTTTTCAAAACCAGCTGGATGTAGATGTGATGATTCTTGGAGATACTACAAGTTATGTGGATTCTAAAATCGACCTAGTAAATGTTAACTCTTATGCGTATCTCAATAATAAATTTCCTGTTGAAGTTTTTGTGAGTCAAAATACTAATTCACCCACAAAGCAAACACTTAGCATTAAAGAAAAAGGTAAAGTTTTAGCTTCAAAACCTATTGAAATCCCTGCTAAAGGTTCATTAAAATCTGAAATACTGATAGAAGCCAAACCCTTAGGGCAGAAATATTTAGAGGTTGAGCTTGAAGCTTTAGATGAAGAAGAAAATCAAATTAATAACAAGAAAACGGTATCTCTAGAGGTAATTGATTCTAGGTTTAAAATTCTATTGCTTTCAGATATTTTACATCCAGATGTTTCTTTTTTCAGTCGGGTTTTAGAAAATAGCAAAGATTTGGAACTAGAGTACAAAACTACTCAAGATGCGTTTGAATTGTCAAGCTATAACTTAGTTATTCTGTATCAACCTCAATCTACTTTTCTGAATGTGATACAATCAATTCAAGACAAAGGAATTAATTACTTTATCGTAGGTGGAAGCCATACAGATTATAGGACTTTAAATGCTTTAGGTTTAGACGTTAATAAAGAACTTATCGCTTCAACTGAGGAGTATTCTGCTAAAAAGAATAGTGATTTTAGTTTGTTTGTAATAGACGATTTAAATGTAGCCAATTATCCACCTCTTTTAGACCAATTTGGTGACTTAACGTATAGTTCAACTTATTCAGTTTTATTGAATAAAGAATTAAATGGAATTGATGTTGAAATGCCACTTTGGATATTTAGAACAAAGGATAATATTAAAAGTTCAATAATTTTTGGTGAAAACTTATGGAGATGGCGAGCTAAGCATTTTATGGACTTTAAAGAATTTGAAAGCTTTGATAGATCTTATCAAAAAATAATTCAATATTTAGCTCAAAGTGAAACTAAAAATTCACTTTTAGTAGAGGTAGACGCTGTCATCAACTCTGGCGATTCTAAAGACCTAATTTTACGTTATTACAATTCAAATTTTGAAAGTGATGTTCGATTTGATTTTGATATTTCACTAGAAAATAACTCTACAGGAGAAACCCAGGTCAGCAGGTTGTTAAAAGATGAAGATCTGTACAAGTTCAATTTGTCAAATTTAAATCCTGGTAATTATACTTATGAAATAAAAAGTGAGGATACAAAATTAACAAAGCAAGGAGAGATAGAAGTTTTAGACTACTCTGTGGAGCTTCAATTTGAAAATGCCAACGCTTCAGGTTTGATCAAGCTTGTAACATCAGAGCATATATATATGTTTGATGAGCGGGAACTTTTGATTTCAAAATTGAAAGATAAAAATCCTAAAACTGTTCAAAAATCTACCATTAAAATTAAGAGTTTAATTAATTTTGAATGGCTTATCATTTTATTAGCTTTAACTTTGACTTTTGAATGGTTTTTTAGAAAATATAAAGGCCTAATTTAATTTAATTACTATGGAAAAATTACCTAAATCGATTGTACCGCTTATTATATTGGTGGTTGTTGGCATAATTTTTATTGCTAACTCAACTGTGAATATTAATTCTGGTGAAGCAGGAGTATTATTTAAACGTTTTGGAGGTGGTGTGGTTACAGATCAACCACCGCTTAAAGAAGGTTTTCATATTGTAGCTCCATGGAATAACGTATTTGTATATGAAGTAAGACAACAAACCATTGATGAGTCGATGCAAGTTTTATCTTCCAATGGCCTAGACATTAGGCTTGACGCTACCATTTGGTTTGAACCTACCTATGACCAGTTAGGTTTACTTCATAAAGAACGAGGAGAACAATACATCTCCAGATTAATTCAGCCTGCGGTAAGATCTGCCACCAGAACTGTAGTTGGAAGATACAAGCCAGAAGAATTGTATGCTCAAAAGCGTGAGTCTATCCAAAATGAAATATATGATGAAACCCAGCAGTTATTGAAAAATCAATATGTGCAGGTGAATAGGATTTTAGTAAGAGATGTATCTCTGCCACCTACCATTAAAGATGCTATTGAGCGTAAATTAAAACAAGAGCAAGAATCTTTGGAGTATGAATTCCGTTTAGAAAAAGCGACGAAAGAAAAACAGCGTCAAGAAATTGAGGCGGAAGGTAAAGCAAGAGCTAACGAAATTTTAAGTGCTTCCTTAACCGATAAAATTCTTCAAGAAAAAGGTATACAAGCAACTATAAAACTTTCTGAATCTGAAAATTCCAAAGTGATTGTTATAGGATCTGGAAAAGATGGAATGCCAATAATCTTAGGCAATAACTAAACTAAGTTTTAAAGCCTTTATCAAAAACCTGCATCAGAAATGATAGCGGGTTTTTTTATGAAATATATTCACCAATTCATTTATTATTTTGATGTATTCATGTGTTTAAAGAAAAACGAAAACTAAAATTTCTTAACTTAGAATTTTATTGAGTTTATGAAACCTAATCACTCTATCTTTATCCTACTGAGCGTATTCATTGTTAATTCAATAATTGCTCAAGAAAAAGTATTTTTAAGAGAATTTCCAAAACTCAATAGAGAAGTAAATCAATCTATTTACGATATGTATGTAGATGATAAAGGCTTATTGTTTTTAGGAACGAGTTTAGGCTTATTTTCTTTTAACGGTGTAGAAGTTAAACCTTACAGCTTTAAAAGTAACTTATCGTTTTCAGTCGATAACATTTTGCAATCAGACGATGGTAGGGTATGGTGTAAAAATTTTTCTAATGAAATTTTTTATCTTGAACGGGATACCTTATACAAGGATCAAGCATTAAATAATTATGTGTTGACCAAGAATTCCTATCTACTTGATTTTAAGTTTATAGATGGAATGACATACCTTTTACTTGAAAACCAGTTTTTTAAATACGACTACAAGAAAAAAGAAATAACTGAGATTTATAGCTTAAATTCAGAAGAAAAAATATTTCATTCATTTGATTATAATTCAAAGCTTTCTGAGTTTTATCTCAGTACAAGTGATGGTTTAATCACCTTAAAGGATAATCAAATTATTCAAAAAGCAGAAACTGATGGTAAAACTAGAATTGTTCATAGGTATGGTGAAGATCTATTTTCAATAAACACTAAAACTTCAGAGGTCAAAAAAAACAATCAGTTAATTTTTACACCCAAAGGAGATAATCGAATTGTTTTTTTTAGATTTTCGGAACAGAACTCAGAGCTTTGGCTCACGTCCTCTGCAGGTTTGTTTAAATACAATCCTGAAAATAATTCTATTGAAAAATTTGATATCCATCTTACAGGGGTAACGGATATTGTTACAGACCTTGAAGGTAACCATTGGGTAAGCTCTCTAGATAAGGGAGTGTTTTTTATTCCTAACATGAATTTAAAGTTAATAGAAAACTCTTCTGAAGCTAACCTATTAAGCTCTCAGAATTATTCTACGCTTATTTCCAACTTAAAAAATGAGTTTTATGCAGGAACATCAAATGGTAAAGTCTTCAAATTTGATATCAACAATAAGCTTTCTATGGTGTTGGATACTAAGACCAATCTAGAAATAGAATATGTTTTTGAAGATGATAATAGATTAATCACTTCTAGAGGTATTTTTGATCTTGACTCTAATCAATTTACAGAATCTTATATTGGTAAATCTATTGCGAAAGATAATGTGGGTAATTATTTGATTTCTACGTACAACCTTGCGGGTATTCTTAATACTGATTTTAGCGGTTCTCCCAATCAATTTACAACCAATTTAATTGATTTCGGGAACCTAAATACTCAGATTAATGTGTTAAGAAATAAGCGAGCTAGGGCTTCTCTCTTTAGCCATCATTCAAATCAATATTATGTTGGCTATAGTGATGGTTTGTATGTGTATGATGGAGTATTAAACACTAAAGAAATAAAGTATAACCAAAAAGAAATTATTGCAGTTTCTATGATTGAAGATGTAGAAAATCAGTTATGGATTGCTACAAACAGAAAAGGTGTACTACTTGCAAAAAATGATCAGATTATTGACTCTATTTCTACAAAAGATGGTCTATCTAATAATAAAACAAAGTCTGTAAAAATTCATGACCAGAGAGTGTGGATTTTAACAGAAACCAATCTAGATTACTACGACTTAGTTCTTAATAAGGTTGTAAGTATAGGGGATCGCTTGGGGTTAAATGGATTAATCTTAAACGATATTTTGATTTTAAATGAGTATTTATACGTCGCAACTAACAAAGGCATTCTTTATATCAAGCTAATTGATCTAGAAAAGCCTTTTCAACCTTATTTTAATATTTCTGTTACTGGTGAAAACTACAGAACTGCAGAAAACTTAATGTTTAACTATAATGAGAGCATCAACATCCAGTTGGAGGCTATTTATTACAAAGCATTTGGCAACTTTAGCTTTAATTACAAATTAAAGCCAATTCACAAAGAATGGCAGACTCAAAAAGCACAAAATAACGAACTGAACTTCTATACTTTACCAGCTGGCAATTATGAGGTTATTGCTGAAATAAACGATAAAAATATTCTTCCCACAGAACAACGCATTCAATTTCAAATCAATAAACCCTTTTGGCAAAAGTGGTGGTTTACGGCTATTTTAACGCTGTTTTTTTTACTTATAATCGTTCTTATATACAAATTTGCTGTTTACAGAACTCAAAAAAGACAAAATTTAAAAGAAGAATTAGCAACCTCACAACTTACGGCATTAAGATCACAGATGAATCCTCACTTTATCTTTAATGTGCTTAATTCTATACAAGGTTTGATGTACTCCAACCAAAAAGGAAAAGCAAACGATTATATGGGGAAATTTTCTGAACTGATGAGGAATATTTTGGATAATTCTGAAAAGCGATACATTGCTTTAGAAGATGAAATCTACACTTTGAAACTGTATATAGAGCTTGAAAAATCGCGTTTTGAGGACAAGAATTTTAGGTATTCTTTGCTTGTAGATAAGGGATTAGATCCAAGTGAAATTCAAATTCCATCTATGATTTTACAGCCTTTTGTTGAAAATGCCATCAAGCATGGTTTAATGCATAAACGCGGACAAAAACTACTTGAAGTTAATTTCAGGCAGAAAAATCCTTCAATTTTATCTGTTGAAATCAAAGATAATGGAGTAGGGATAAAACTAGCCTCAGAAATAAATGAAAAGATTAAAAAACATAAATCTTTTGCTACTAACGCTATCAACAAAAGAATCTCATTGATGAACAAACTGTCTGAATCCCTAATATCCATAAAGGTTACCGACTTAACTACAGATAAAACACATTCACTAGGAACATTAATAAGTATTGATTTCCCTATAAGACATAAATCACTATGAAAGCATTAATTGTAGATGATGAAAAAAATGCTAGACTCGCACTTAGAGGGATTTTAGATGAAAATTTCTCTAGCATAGAAGTTTTAGCAGAGGCCAATGATATACCAAGTGCCATTAAAATGATTCATAAGCATCATCCAGATTTGGTGTTTTTAGACATTTCTATGCCTGGGTACTCTGGCTTAGAACTTTTTAAGTTTTTTGATGAAGACGAGATTAATTTTAGTGTCATTTTTGTTACTGCACATAGTGAATATGCTATAAATGCATTTGAATTGTCTGCTGCTGATTATATTTTAAAACCTATTCAAATAGCCGCTTTAGAGCGAGCCATTCAAAAGCTAAACACTAATAATCAAACCGAAAAAATAAAAGCCCTTCAGGATAATTTTGAAGGCGAATATCCCCGGAAACTGGTTTTACAGACTGGTGATGGGCTTACCTTTTTAAAATTTGAAGATATCATCTACCTAAAAGCTGATGGGTCTTACACGCATTTTATGCTCCACAACAAAACTAAAATCACAGTCTCAAAGAAAATTGCTGACTATGAAAAACTAGAGGCTATGGGTAACTTTATGCGCATTCACAGAAGCCATATCATTAACCTCAACAAGATTTCAAAAATTACTAAAAACGATGGAGGCTTCGTGGTTATGGATAACCAAGATGAATTGTCTATTTCTTCCAACAAAAAAATTGAATTACTTCAAAAATTTGATAATCAAAAACTTTAATTTTTTATTGAATGAATACCAATTTAACCATCAAATGACGCTATTTAGCTCATTCATTTTTCTATATATTTCCTTGTTCACAATTTCCGTAGCCCTGCTATGCAAATTATTCACAGCGTTATACATGAAAAAAGCAATTTCGCTCTCTTAACGACATTTAATAGACTAATTGATATAACTGTAAATTCCTACAGTAACGAATACAAAAAAGCTCCAACAGAACTGTTGGAGCTTTTTTCAAATAAATAAATGATTATGATGAAGTTTATTTAATGACTTTATAAGTAAGTTTTTGACCAGTTTCCAACTCTACTTGTAGTAGATAAAGTCCAGAGTTAAGTTTTTCAATTCCTTTAATTGTTGAAGTAGAGGAGTTAATACTAGAGCTGTAGATGACCTTGCCGGTTAAGCTCATTAGTCTAAGCTTTGCATTCTGAATTCCAGCAGGCAACTTAACTTCAATGTTATCTACAAATGGATTTGGATAAACCTTAATATCGTTAGAGGTAAATTCATTTATAGAAAGAGGCTGGCAAGCTGCTTGCACTTCTGCTACACCATTACATCCTGTGGCGTTGGAACTGATGGTCGCTTTAGATGGATATGCGGAAAGAAAGTTACATACCATTAGAGATTCACAAGTAGCTAAGTTAGCATTACCTGAAATGTTAAGTTGATCTACAGTTGTGAAACTTACATTATCCAAACCACTAATGTCTGTTATATTAGCATTATTGATAATTCTAATGCTTAAATCATCCAAATCTTCTAAATTGCTTAACGCATCAAGATTAGTAAGGTTTTGATTATTGATAATTCTAACTCCAACTGCACTTGGTACCCATTTATTAGATTCCTGTAATCCTTGTAGTCCGTTTAAACTTGTAAGACCTGCATTGTTTTCAATCCAAACATTAGATTTGGTCAGGTTTTCTAACCCAGTTAGGTCTGTTAATAATGGATTCTTGGCAATAATGGTTTCTGTCACTGGACCGACAAAATTTAAATTTGGAAGTGACGTTAGTAAAGGATTATTTTCTATCTGTAAACGAGCAGATTGAGCTTCAATTGTTACGCCGTCTAAAATTGATAAATCAGTCAATTGAGTTGCAACTACATATAACAGTCCAACATTTTCAAGGCTTGAGAAACCGCTAATATCATTAATTTGATTTGCTTGCTGTCCGCCAATATTAAGTATTCCTAACACTGTTTCAAGACTTGTAAAGCCTGTTATACTTCTAGTTGTTGCTGTTGCAGGTTGAGAGTAAAATAATTGAATGGTGTTTGTGCTTTCAATAGCGTTAAATCCTGAAACGTTTGAAAGCATCACATTGTCAAACATTGTAATCGCATCACTTGTAGTAAGATTATTAAATCCTGAAATAGTTGCTAATTCAGGATTATTTCTAATTTCAATACCTGTAACCGAAGTTAAATTGTCAAAACTTGCCAAAGTAGTTAGCGAAGTACGAAATATTCCTAATGTATTAGCAACCGACTCAATACTATTTAAACCTGAAATATCACTGATATCATTCACAGGTGGATTAGCTCCAAAGTTACCAACAAATAAGTCGCCATCAATTTCGGTACAATTTGGGTATTGCGCTACAAAGTCATCAACTTCTGCTTGAGTAGCCAAAACAACGCTTCCTGTTGGGCATTGCGGTACTAAAGCTTGGCAGGCAGCAGTAACCTCTGCTTTGGTGTCACATCCTGAAGCATTATTTAGAATGTTTACGTTGTTAGGGTTTAAGCCCAATAGTGAACAAACACTTGCAATTTCACATTCAGCTAAGCTGGTGTTATTTTCAATCCTCAGGTTATCATTGGCACTCATATTGATATTCGCTATTCCAGAAATGTTGGTTAGTGAAGTATTATTTAGTATAAGATGAGACACTCCAGAAACAGAAGTAAGGTTAGATAAAGCGTTTAGGTTGGTAAGTAATGGATTATCTCCAATGGCAATATCAACTCCAATACTAGTTAAATTTTCTAATCCATCCACAGAGGTTATGTTGGTTCCTATTATGTAAAGGCTTCCGGTGACTTCAGTTAAAACACTTAATCCATCAAGATTAGTTATTCCTTGAGGGGTAGAAGGTTCTATATATAAGTCACCATCTACAACGGTGCAAGTAAAATTATCAACTTCAGCTTGGTTTGTTATAAACTTACTACCAGGAGCGCAAATACCACAAGCGCTCTCTACAATAGATATATTCGCACAATTGGTGTTATTATCATTTATAAAAACAGTGAGGTCTGGGTTATTGGCAGGATCTGCTGCTAGACCAACCAACTCGCAAACCGACGCAATGTTACACTCATCTAAAAGGTTGTTGTTTGTTATCTGAAGGCTTTCAAGTTCACTTACATCTAAAGAAGATATACCAGTAATATCCGTAAGGTTTGAGTTAAATGAAATATTTATGTTGTTAGTGATTTTAGAAATGTTACTCAAAAAGTTAAGATTTTGAACATCCGTATTAGATATATTCACAGATTCAACGTCTCCACCAACCCCGTTTAAGGCAGATACATTAGTCAAATTAGGTGTATTAACAATATTGATTGAAGAAAAATGACTGGTACTTGTTAAGTCCATTGATCCTAAGCTTGCAAGGGCTGGACAATTAGATATATTGATATTATTATTTATTTGAGTATCACCTGCGGTATTAGAAAAACCTCCTTGAAACACCACATTATCTAAGCCACCAAGGTTAGTTAATAATGGCGAATTAGTTATATTTATACCAAACCCAAGCTCTGTGACCGAACTCAAAAAATCAATGTTGTCTAGTTGTATGTTTTGCAATTGTAAAAAGCCTAAGGATTCTAGCTTACTGAACGCAGTAACATCAAAACTTTGATTGATGATGGCAATCGCAAGTCGATTTAGTGATGTGATATTATCAAAACCATTAAGTTCTGTTGTACTGTTATTGAAAGCATACAAAAATGTACCTGCAGAAGTAAGTGAATTGAATCCATTTACTTCTTCTAGATTAGCATTGGATTGAATACTAATAGCGTTCGTAACACTGGTTAATGCATTAAATCCATCAACAGAAGTGATTTGAGCATTCCCAATAATAGTCACACCACCTACGCTAGTTAAGTTTGGAAATTCTATCAAAGAGGCAATTGGAAGTTGTTGTAAGGTAAGTACTCCACCAATATTAGTTAAATTTGAAAAACTAGGTACTGTAGTAAGCCCTGATAAATTCGATATAAATAGGTCAGCACCAACTTCTGTTAAATTGGTAAAGCTTGGAAATTCAGTTACTGAAGGAAGGTCTGAAATTTCAAAAAGTAGTCTTACGCTTGTAAGATTATTAAGCGGACTTAAATCCGTTATACTAGAATTTCCATCAGTTATAAGACTTCCTCTTATGATTAAACTACCATCAATGCTTGTACAACTGCTCAAAGCATTGATTTCCGCTTGAGATTCAATGGGTGCTGTTAACGTACAACTGGAAAGGGTTTCAATCGTGTTTTTAGAAATACCTTTGGCTGAAGACTTAGGCTGGTATTTACTGTTAAATTCTTCAATTGAAGAATAGGTTTCAACCTCACCAGTGGTTGGAGATAAGTAATTAAATTCTTGTGCTTTACCAAAAGAAATGTTGAGTAAA
>PXBV01000290.1 GCA_003565575.1 Psychroflexus sp.
GCAGAACAAAACGTTGGGGTTTTATTGGCGGAATCACCTTGCTTTTATTGGCTTCAGTATTCTTGTTTTTAAACCAGTCGGTGTTGGTAAAAATGCTTCCTTTTGACAATAAAAATGAATTCTATCTTGAAATCTTTTGTTGATAAGGTTGCCTTCCAAGAGCCACCTTACACGATTTCTGTTGAATTTGTGAATCTCTTAAAGGAGAACACACCAGATACGCTTCAATACCTTGTAGAAGATATGTTTGAAACCATCACCTTGTATGACAATAAGGTAACTCAAGCTAATTATAAGTTGCTTGACGACGGAACATATGAGGTTACTTTCAATGCTAATGTTTTGAAGTACCGTTCTTCAGAAAAAGGAGAAAAGGAGTTTAGTGATCACAAAGGTCGAGGTTTAGTATTGGAAACTGAAGGCGAAAAACTCAATTCGTTACCGCTTCAAGATTATGTTGAAGTTGGCGTTTTTGGCTCTTCAGACGACGAGATTAAAGGCCTCCAAAAAGAAAATGTACTTTATCTCAAAAAGCATTTGATTTCTGAAATTGCCAATGAATTCACCATTATTGTAGACGAATTACCTACAGAAGTTGGTATAGACCCTTATAATAAATTAATCGACACCAATTCTGGAGATAATCGGATGAAGTTGGAATAGAGGTGAGGTTATGAGATGTCAGACAAAAAGAGCAAAGAAAAAAAGATAGTATGGAGTAGGTTTTGGAAGTGAACATTTTCGGTATCAGTTTCTAAAAAACTATTGAGCGAAAAAAAAATGATATAAACTTGAGTCTGATTATTGACATTTTTTTAAAACTGAATAGCGAATTTCATTCATTCCGAATATCCATTTACAGGGCGTTCACTTTTATCATGATAGCTAAGGCTATCGAAAAAAAATCGCACCCTTGAAACTGAATATCCTGATTCATTTTGACTTTGTGATTATAATCGATCAAGGTTAGAAGGATGCGATTTTTAGGCTATGTTTTTAATATAGAAAAACTATTAAGTTCTTATTGGTTTGCATTACCGTTAAAATGGAATGGTGGTTTAGTTTACTTCCACAAAATCATCTTGCAAGGAGGTAAACAGTGAGGTACTCATGCTGGAGCCACTTATTTCTGCACGGTTTTCTCCGAGTCTTATATCAATGGGAATAATTTGGCTTCCACTGGATGTAAAGCTAACGTTATATACAATACCATTGACTGCAAAATCGACCTGAGTGATTTGCTCTTCAGTATCGCCAATAAATTCAGCATCAATTTTCACTGCGTATTGCATTGCTGCATCTGAACAACTAGTATCTTCAATAGATTCCCCATTTGATTTCACAAAACTTATGGACATGGGTTCCAGTTGAGTCACTACAACGGTTTCTCGGTTACAACTCATCAGGAAAAGACTCATGCTAACTATAAAAAGGAGTGCTTTTAGTATTTTCATTGCGTTTAGTTAATTCAAATTAATTGTAATTTCTTTATTGTAAGAACCTATTTCTACTGTGTACTCTCCTTGGGTTAATTCTGAAAAGAGTATGGTGCCATTTTCTACACTACCAGAACTTACCTCTGCCCCCGATTTTTTTAATACAACTGGGGCATCATCTATGGGAAAATTGACTTTTATTGCTCCACCTGTATGGCACACAGCCTCTTTTTTAAAAAAGGTAGCGGTAGCGTTATTGATTTCATTTGGTATAAGCTCTACGTTGATGATCCAATTTTTTAGGTTTGACTCGTCTTCAGACCTTACCTGATAAGTCTTTGGAGAAGAAAAATCTAAGTTTGTATTTTGTGTTATCCTCTGTCCATCATACCATAACTGCGCACCTGTACTTAATTCAAAATCGGTTACCAAATCATCTACAGATGCAGCTTCATCTAGTTTAATAATGACTTCATTTTCATTGATTATAACATCGAGTTCGTTTTCATTTTCAAACCTAAAATCCAAGATATCTGCTTCATCATTAAGAGTTGGCTGGGCTATACTGTAAGCCTGAAATAAATCACCTTTATGCTCATTAATTCTAAAGGTATCTGTCTTTGGCACATTTATGATGGTTTCTGTAGCTGAATGATAAATTTTATAATCAACATTTTCTAGGTCATTGTTGGCAAAAATGGTTAGATACGCATATAGCCTAGAAGAACCAGAAACGGAACCTAAATTGGCCACACCGCGCACTTCCCCGTCAATGAAGGCAGCCACCTTATCGTTGCTGCTGGATAGTTCTTCACCATCCAGATTTAAAAATGCAACACGAGTCATCGAATATTCGAATTCATTTTCATTTACAGTCCAATTTGGGGACTGAGCAGCGAGTATGCTTACTGCTAAACTTAAGATGAGTGTTAATATTGATTTCATGATTTAATTAGTTTTTAATTATCTTTTCAATCATAGTAGTAGAAGCATCAGAGACTTTTAAGAAATAGGTTCCATCAGCAATGTCTAAGTTGATTTTAAACGATGTATCTCCGTCATACAACTGGATGTCTTTGCTAAGTATTACTTGACCAGTCATAGAGTATATTTCTACATGTATAGGCTTGGAGGTGTCTAAATTAATTTCAACACTTAATTCTCCTTGGAATGGATTTGGAAATATAGACACAAATGGTTGAGAAGAGGTATGTTCTTCGTTTCCAAATTTTAAAACCACAGGATCATCCAAATTACCAAGAACTGCATTGCTCTTAAATTCTAGGAGATTGTCTGCTTTTCTTAAATCTAAGTTTTCAGCAGAAGCAAAGTAGTATAGCTTTTCGCTTATATCTCCGTAGATTGTTATAAATGTGAGTTCTTGGTTTCCAACTTTTTGGTTTTCTCCTACACCCTTAAGTTCTCCTTCTTCATTATAAATGTACAATTGCTTATAAGGTTTTGGCAACTTTACAACGGCATTCATGTTTTCTGGATAATCTATGAACCGTTCATCTATAGATTGTTGTTCCGCTCCTTTCTCTAAATTAAATTTTGTTGAAGTTTTGGCTATAGAAGCAGGATAGGTGAATTCTTGTTCTGTTGTAGACTTTATCATATAACCTTTGCCTTCTTGAAGAAACCTTAAAGTTCCAACCCATCCATTTCGATTATCATAAATAGCAAATAGATTCTGAGATTTTATCACTTCTCCTTCAGTAGGATTATAATTTGCTAAAGCTTGAGGAAGCTGTACATTTTGTGATAGTGGATAGGGTAGCCAGTTCCAGTTTTCTTTAATTTCAAACTTGAAATCATTTACATCAACTTTAGGCCCAATCAATTTTAATTGCTGCGGGTTTTGCAAGCGTACTTTATACATACGTTCACTACTTATTCCTCCATTGGCAGAAATACTCCCAGACCAGCTACCACTGCCATTGCCATTGAGAAAATAGGTTTCTAATTGAGCTGGCATATGGCTTAAAATTCGATCTGAAGTTTCAAGATTCATGTGGCTTGTTAATGCATTTAAATCTGAAAAGTTTGGGTCTTCTACATTAAGACTTATCCAATTCCACCCAGCATGAAGGTCAATTTCATTTTCTATGATATTGGTATCAGAAAACACGGCTGGAGTTACTAAAGATCCAATCACTCTATCGGCAAGAAAACGGAGTTCAGGATTACCGTCTAGCTCCAGCTGCTGTATGTCTCCAGTTGTGGCATTCCAAGCTTTAAATGTCATATCTTCTCCAGAGGTTTGGTTGCTATAAATAGAAAGGAAGGCATAGTATTGATCGTAATTTTCATTGTATTCCAATACGCTCATCGCACGCAACTCTCCATTGCTAAAGGCTGCTATTCTATCGTAAGGGTCTTCTGAAATAATACCGTCAATATTTAAAATTCCAATAATGTTCATGCTATACTCAAAATCTGATGGGTTCACATTCCAATCTGGAATTTCATCTAAAACTCTCAAATTGAGAAGTTGAACTTGATCTAATCCAAAATTGGTAGAGAGTCTCAAATCTTGGCTATACACACCAGACTCTAAAAGAGGTTCAATTTCTGCTGTTATAACCATTTGATTTCCAGGTGAAAGAATGCCAGACGTTTCGCTAAGCCTTAGCCAAGAAGGTATGTTGGTAATGGTAAAAGGTTGATTGGTACCTCCACGGTTGACAAGTGTAAGCTCAAAAGATTCTGGTTCTTCAGCATTTTTAACAATATCAATAACATCATTAGTAAACCCATCTGCAAACCAATCTACATCATTTTTCTGCACAAATACTGACCAAGTCACAGGGGATTGTTGCTGATTGTCTGCAGCATCGAATAACCTATGGACGGTGACATCTAAAATTTGCCCTTCGATTTCAGCAAAAGAATTAACCAAAGGTTCCAGAATGATTTCATCTCCATTGATGATGTGATTTACGGGTATACTTATCAACTCTCTTGCTGGTTTTATAGGCGGTGTATCTTGACTATAGCTCGTTGTAGCAGCTTCTAAAACAGCATTGGTAGAAATGGTTGAGTTGTTGCTAAACGCATGGTAGTACCTAGGTCCATTTCCAGTAGGAAACTCTGGTTCGTTCAACCTAGAATATATCATAAGTCCAAGGCTTTCTGGGTCAATCTCTTCATAAGCATCTCGCTCTTCTTGCTCATTGTTTCTGAGTGTATTCCAAAGCCTAAACTCATCCAAATTCCCCTCAAAATGACGCTCTAAGGTCAAACTTCCGTCAGACTGAAAACTACCTCTAGCGCCTAAAAAAGCGGTATTACCAGAAAATCCGCCTATAGCTCCTACTGGATTAGTAGAAACTAGATTATGGTCTAAGTAGGTATTTAAAGTTCCTCGTCTATTGAGTCTTATAGATACATGGTGCCATTGGTTGTCCACTATGGTATTTTCTGTTAGATCTAATGCTGTGCCTTCACTATTAAAATAGAGGCGACCATCCAGCGCTAAATCTATGGACCATTTATTGGCAAATCCATTGGGCATTTCTGGATCGGTACCATCTCCTTTACCATTAGAAAAAACGGTAGATTCTTGATTGGTTTCTGTTTTGATCCAAAATGAAATAGTAGCATCCATTTGTGGAGTTAACTGAGCAAAACCAACATTATCCAAGATAAGTGCTCCTCCAGTGTTGAAACTATAGCTGTTTCCTTTAGGTTTTATATCCCAGCCTGTGTTGACCACTGCATCTTTAAACCTTGCTAAATCCTTAGCAACATTTCCTCGTCCTTCATCTAAAGGATAATAAGCAATTAAGTTAGGCTCGTTACCTATTAATTTGGTGTACATATTGGCAAAGGCCTCTTCAAGAGTAAGCGTTTTATTCCAAAAACGAAGTTGACTCAAGTTACCAATAAACGTATTGCCTCCAATGCGTATAGTGTTATTGTTTTGTAAGACAGCATCTGAGTTCGCACTTGCAGTATTCACAATTTTGTCTTCTTCAAAAATACTCAGTTCTCCTTTACTACTGTTGTAGGTAAGCGTATAATGGTGAAAAAGACCATCATTAGAAATAAGGCCTCTGGCACTTCCTCCTGCAAGATTAAATACCATCTCATTGCCTTCTAGCTTTACTTCAACGCCATTGGTTTGACTGATTATTGTTGCATTTGTAGATAGGGTTTGGTTGTTTAACCAAAACTCTATGGATAAATCACCATTGGCAATACGAGGGTTTTCAATACTCATTGTATTATTGCTTCCTGCAAAAAGAAGTGAAACTTGGTTATTTATAGGAACTTGATTGGTCTGGCCTTTTATTTCGATAAGACTTACTGCAGAATTATAGAATATATTTTCACTAAAGCGTGCTCTCAAGTCTGTTCCACTTGCGTAAATTCCATTGGAAGGCAAAGGCGTTCCAAAGCGTTGAGGGCTGTTTAAGTCTACTGTTCCCGTAATTGGTTCTGAAATAAATTCAGTTCCATTAGTACAGGTAGACCTTGCTCTGATTTCATACTCACCATCTCCAAGGTTTCTATCTACAATATCAAAATTGTAATTGATTTCTGCATCTGTAATCAGTTCAATATCAGTTTCATTATTTGTTAACGCTTCGTCATAAAACTCTTGTGTGGCATAATACGTTTGCAGTCTATTCCAAGTAGGAGAACCTACACTTCTGTATTCCAAATCAATTCTTTGAAATGAATCAAAATCAGTGTTATAATCTCCTAAATTGACGTTCAAGGTATTAGTAGAGCCATCGAGGTTAAACGCTTCATCTCTATTGTAAGAAAAGTTGTTTAATGGAGATTTCACGGTTACTTTCGTACAAGAAGGCACGAAAAATGCTGATACACTTACTGTTGAAGTAATGTTTTCATCACATAATGAACTAAGGGTAATGCTGATGTCTTCGTAATCATACACATCAGAAATAGACTTGCCAATGGTAAGTGCAAAGGGGACTTGTTCTCCAAAAGGTATACTTACTATTCTTCCATTATCACCAAGATTGGTAATTGCATTATTAGGGTTTGTAGTATTATCTACCGTGAGTAAGAACTCTCCATTGGTTTCTGTGGCGCTTGTATTTTCAAGTAGTAAAACAAATTCTGCATTGGTATCTTCAGGAATGTTGACCATAGGCGTTCGTTCTACACTCATATCAATACGCTCTACGGGCTGAGTTCCAAAACTCAATTGTTCTCCTGTACCTTCTGGCAAGGGTTCAATGATTGTGTTTTCTGGATCGTAGGTAGAGGCTTGGAAGAAAAGGCTTTCTTCAGGGCCTTCATAAGGACATGACGTAGATCCGCCCAAAGTACTGAAAATAGGACCATAACCATCAAACAAGTTATATACGTTCACACTCAACGAATTATCTATACTGTTGTCTTTCAGGGTGTAAGATATCGTTGTGGTTTCCGATTCTGTTTCAGTGTCTGTTTCTGAATCACTTGTTGTAAATGTTGCTCCTGTTTTTACTACAACTCCAGCACTATTTATTAACAAGCCCAATTCTTGTGCTACAGACGTTTCTAATGTAACGGTTTTGGTTTCAAAACGCTCTGTTACGATGTTGGTTTCTATAGTTCGCGTAATTTCACCTACCCCAGAATCAAAAGTTATATTTCTTTCAAAATTATTTTCGATTTGCTCTATAACTGCATCTCCAAATTCTTGTTCTCTTGCTGTATTAATGGCGATAGCTTGAGCTTCTTCAGGTGAATTAAGCACTTCATATTTGCTTTTCTCATTCTCCAAAATGGTTTTTCGCCATAAATAAATCTGCTCTTGATATTCCTCTTTCGTTTTAACTCCAGGTTCGTTGGGATTTACACTTCCATTTTCTATACCAACTATCAAGTCTTCAAGTTGTGGAATGAGGTTGTCCACTATAAACTTTTGTGAATATACAAAAAAGGTTTCTGTAGGTTCTTCTAGGAAGTAGAAGGCTTTTCTTACAGCAATAGTTACGGCTTTACCATCACTGTTGGTTAAAGTTAAACTAGGTTCTTCATTGCTAGCCTCTTCTACGGTTTCAATATTATTGTAACTACCGTAGGAGTAATTAACTGAATTACCGATGTATAAATCGCCTTCAGCTCCCACAAAGTTAGGGTCATCACTGGTGGAAATACTCTGGTTAAAGGTGTATGTTTTGGTGATTGATTCCCCAGTTTCTGATGTGTTTTCGGCAGAGACTCCAAGCTCTGTATTAACAACTGGTTTTACCTCATTGATAGGTCCAGCTACACCGCCGCCTATTGCAAATTTGAATCCTAATGAAACCGTTACATCTGCAAACGCACCTACAGAGGTTAATCCTTGACTTTCTCGTGTAATGGAGATGCTAGTTCCTGCTTCAATGGTCGCAGAACTGGAAGAGCCTGGCGGATCTCTTAAAATGATATCAGGGACATCTGGCGCTTCTGTGACTTGCGTGAGGCTTCCGTCTGATTCTCCGCCTAGAATAATGGCATCTTTAATGTAATTTTCTGCTTCTACAGTATTACTATTTAGCGTATAACGAATATCTATACTTCTAGTGAATGGACTTGAAATATTAGGTTGTCCTGCTTTGTAGCTGTAAATAACTAAACTTGGGTCTGCTTCATCTCGACTTAAACTTTCACTGCCTGGTGTTGCTAAATTATTAGTTATAAGCAAATCACCGTCTATAACAGGAACAAGATCTTCAACAGGCTCTCCAGAATCTTGATTGGTGTACCTTTCAAAATTTTTGAGTCGTATGTCATAGTTTTTGAATTGCTTGAGAACAGGATGTTGAAAGCCATCGGTTGAAATCATTTCATCATCAATGCTAATGGCGTTTTCGCTTTCTTGCTCAATAACTTGTAAAACAGGCGTGGTTCTATAGATAAAACTTCTTTCATAATTGAAGGGTTCACCTTCTATTATAGTATCTTCATCTAAATTGAATGTTGGAATTGTAATCTCTGGTATAGTTTGATAATTCAAGGTTTCGTTAGCCTCTAAAATGTTGATAGAAGAATCTGAGTTGATTTGAATTCCAGAAGTTTGAGAGACTTGGTATTGAAGAGGCATCACTTCTACACGGTATTCTCCTGATTCTTCATTGGTGTTGAAAATAAAGCGAGTGGCATTGGTAATGGAGCCAGAAGCTGGCTGGTGTCCAAATTCTAGTGTAGCGGTTCCTATGTTGTTTTTGGACGAGTACCTCACTGTTTCAGTTATGCCGTCTTCATTGGTAACCAGTTCGGAGGCAATACCATTTTCACCAAAGCCAATAGGCTTTTCTGCTTCTACGGCTCCTCCTACAACTCGTCCAACTACACTCACTCGGGTTTGGTCTATGAAATAAACAGGCTCTACTGAGTTTTCAAAAAACTCAAACGTGCTGCCAGAAGCTGCGGGAAACCTTCCTTCTGCAATCAATTCGTGTCCGTTTTTTCTTACAGAAATAAAATGATTTCCAATGGGCACAGAGATGCTAAAGTCACCTTCTGCATCCGTTTCTACCGGCATATTGTTTTCATCCAAAACAATGTCTCCATCTATATAAACATTTGCGCCTTCTAGTCCTATTCTTGCGTAGCGCTCCAGTCTGTCTTCATCTTCATTATACCAATATTCACCTTTGGGATATTTGATTCCTGATTTTTCATATGTATTATAACCCTCATCGATTATACCAGGTCCAGAAACGTACTCATCTCCATCGGTCAGGTTGTTAAGTGAATTATTATTGAGTTCAACAAAAGATGGAAACACACCTCGTGAATCATAGAGAACTTTTCCATTAAAGTTGAAGGACGAAATGTCTGTGAAATTAATTTGATTAGCCACCTCAGAGCCTTTTCCTAAAAAAACCAATTGCTGACCTGGATCAAATTCATGTTGACCAAAGACTGGAGTTATGGTGAAACTTTCACCGTTTCCTGTATATGGAATGGCGCTGATTTCATAATTACCGTTTTCATTGGTAATCCCTAAGATGCCAAGTTGATTCTCGTTAGGTATTTCATCTTCTCCATTGGCCCAAAGAACATCTTCTTTGCCAGGATTTCTAAGTCTAGCATTGTTCCCGTTGTAGTTGAAACCGTTTCTAGATAAATCATAGGCAAAATCTCCTACGCCTTCATTTGCTCTTAGGTAGACTACAATAGAAGAACCATTTCCACTAATGTACCTAGAAAAGTCAGTTCTAATCGCTTCTGAAGAAAGTACGTTATTGTAAACACGAATCTCATCTATATAAGCATCACGTTCTCCACCTATGGCCAAATCATTCCAATTAGCATTAGTGCCTAAATTAGCTAACGAAGTATTTTGAGTAATTTCCAGGTAAGGTTCTGTGTAAGAAGCGTCGGTTCCTATTAAAGTTTCATTAGTACTAGTCTGGTACTCCTCTGTAATAGGCCTTCCATTGATAAATAATTCAGGACGCTTTTGGTCTTCTAACCTAAAACTGAAATGAGTAAATTGAGAATTGAAATTTGATAGGGGAATGAGAATATCATCGCCACGGACATTCACCTCTCCACTAGGGATATAATGGCTAATCTCAAATGAACTATTTCCAACCTCTACATGGAGTGCATCAGAGGTTTCCAGGTAATTTATGTGAGCATTTATAACATCTCCGTCAGAATTGGACAACTCAAATAATTGTATGGAAGGTCCTTGATCACCAGCAAATTCAGTTTTGGGTTTCACCCAAGCCTGAAAGGTAAGTTGATCTGAAATAGGCTTATTGATGTCTTCTATCTTTAATTCTCCATTGGCTGGCACCATCAAGCTAGAGCCAAAGTTGAAATCACTACCAGTGGAAGTGGCCTTAACAATAACATCTTTTACTGGATTTCCACCCTCAAAAGACACATTCCCTGTTACTGTTGCTGTAGGATTTCTAAACCCAAGACCGGTAATAAAATTAGTAAAAAGCGCTTCCCCTTCGGTAATACCTTCTGCAATGAGCTTGTATTCATATAAAATACCGCCGTCAACGTATAAGTCTTCGTAACTTGTAGCACTAGGTGAGACGTTTGCTACAAATTTAAATTCATGATCTCCAGTAGCTGAGTATTCTCTTCTGAGTATTCTAAACGACTGGACTGACTCAAAATTATTGGTTAATTCCCAGTTCAATAAAATTTTATCACCAAAAAAACCTTTAGAAACGTCAAAGGAATTTTCTTCAAAGGTATTAAAGAGGTAAAGTACACCCCATGGGAATCTTAGGTCTATGGGTTTTACCTGATTAGCTGTAGGGTTTGCGTTACGATTCTGCCCAAGAATGGTGACTCCAGTTTGGATAGTATAATTAGGTGAAGACGCATTGGAGGTCTGTATAGCCTGAGATGGCATGGTAATTTGCGCTCCATCTAAGTTGTCTTGTTGCGCAAATGCAAAAACAGTGGTCAGGAACAAAATTCCTGTAAGTAATTTTTTCCTTATCATAACTATAAATTAAAGTTTGATAATGTAATTCACACCAAAATGAGTAGGAGCCGTTTCATCTGCACCTGTAGTTCGAGTATCTCCCTGTACTCGGTGGTTATGTGCAGGCACATTTCTTATAGTTCTTGAGCTTTTTAAGTCTGGTCCTGTGGGCCATTCATCTGTATTTGTAGAACCAGAATATTGCTCCGCACGATCACCTCGAATTTGTAAAAGTTTATCATAGTTTCCGGAATTTAAATTAACACTTCCTTGTGTACTAGTAGTCAAATCAACCTCGTGATCATGAGACTCTAATGTATCATCATAGCTTTGACCAAGTTGGGTGTTTTTACTGGTAAAGTTGTTGCTTCCTGCGCCTCTTAAAAACATGCCTTGTAGGTTGGGAACATTTGAGCTTCCTAAGACGTCTTGAAGTTTTTCTGAGCCAGGAACACCACTTAGGGTGCTACCATCACACAGCACCCAACCGTTAGGGACTTCTGTGCCCATAAAAGGCATAATAGAGCCTGTAGGTACACCGTTGGCAGCAGAAATACTATAAGGAACAGTTTTTAATTTTTCATCGGATATGGTGACGCCAGCACCATCTGTAATTTGCAAATAAGCTTCGTTATTCGCAAAGATAGGATTGTTGTTGACATTGGTATTCAATGTAATGGAAAACACCCCAAAAGCATCTGTAGAAGCGCTTTCTGCTAGTGTTACAATTTCAACTTCTTGGCTATTTTCGTTTCTATAGTAAAACTTTAGATTAAGCTGTATGTTCTCATTGGCTCTAGCAATGTTGTTAGCATCACGCGCAATTCCTTGTATAGCAATGCCAGAATTATCTGCACTAGTTTGAGCTGATAGCTGGCTCAAAATGAAAAATAGAATAAAACTCAGGGTGTAATTTTTAATCATGACGGAGATTTTTTAAATTGGAATTAAATCTTAATTTTTTTCGAAAATAATTGTTTGAAGACTAAAGAAAGGTTAATGTTATGCGTAAAAATTAAGTAGGGGTACTTATGTAGTCAAACATAAAATGTGCAGTTATACTGTTTTTTTCATCTTTCTAAAAACTCTCTTATTAAAGGCTTAGCATGGTCTGAGGTGTCCTTGATAAGTTCCAAACTATTAACCCCATCCTATAAAAAGTAACTTTACTTTATTAAAGATATTTAACAAATGTAAAAAGTACAAAAGCCTCTGCCAACCTCTCCAAAGTAGTGGAGTCAAACTCAAAATGCTTTCGCCCCTTCGTCTCTAGTATTTCTAACTTTGTATATCCTGCTTTATGTCATTCCGACTTGAGGAGGAATCTTTGTTTACGAGAAGAAGAGAAGATAGGGCAAAGAGAATAGAGAGCAAAAACAACCCCATCACTTTCCAACTTATTTTCACGTTCAAGTTTTGACTTTTTTCTTCATACTGTTTAATATTCTACTTTCTGCTCGAAGTTAAATCCATATATATTAGTTTTGCGACTTCAAAACAAGCAAATTAGCTATGGCGTACAATTTTAAAGCAATAGAGCAAAAATGGCAGAAACGTTGGGCAGAAGAGCAAACCTTCCGCGCTCTCCAACCTGATGAATTTCAAGGAAAACCTAAACCTCCATTTTACGTTTTAGACATGTTTCCTTATCCTTCAGGAGCGGGACTTCATGTTGGACACCCACTGGGCTATATTGCAAGCGATATTTATGCACGTTATAAAAGACATTCTGGCTATAATGTCTTGCATCCGCAGGGCTATGATTCCTTTGGTCTGCCGGCTGAGCAGTACGCCATACAAACCGGTCAACATCCTGCTAAAACCACCGAAACCAACATCAAACGCTATAGAGAGCAACTAGATAAAATCGGATTTTCTTTCGATTGGAGTAGAGAAGTGCGTACCAGCGACCCCAAGTATTA
>PXBV01000103.1 GCA_003565575.1 Psychroflexus sp.
AGTTGGTGGATTCAAAAAGCTTTAAGTCACTATTGCCTTCTATCATGTCTTGGATGGAACTTACTGTTTCTGAAAAGCTTTTAGGGCTTTTTAACGTAATGATGCCATTGCCTCCCAAAGAGTCTATTGGAGATACTTGGGTGTATTCAGCTTTAGAACTTTGCTTTAAAAAGGTTTCTGTAAGTGTTCCTATGCTTCTTAAGGCGGCACTGTTATTAAGGTCGTATCGATTTATAAAATACTCTTCGCTTCTAGCCACAATAAATTTTTCTCCATTGACTTGATAAAACCCAATTCTGATGGGAAACTCAAAAGCCATCAATGGGTTCTCTTCCACTAGAGGCACAGTATATCTAGGATTGTCTATAAAAAACACTTTATTGAAGTCTAAATCAATACCAGCATCTTCAGCATTTTGAGAATGATTAATTTCAGTAGTAATTTCTATTGTCCTATCCGTGTTGAGGTAAGATTTAAATTGATCTGTAGCTTTTTGCAAATCGCCTGTGGTTGTATGGATAAGTCCAGGTGAAATGTTGCTATCAATTTTTGAAATGTCTTTAGTGTTGGTTTCTTGTTTACAAGATACAAGAAGTAAAATGAATGCTGAAACGTATAAAGTAGAATAAATCTTCATTTTCTTTTTTTACAAAATTACCTAAATGAATATAATATGACTAGTATTTTAAGGATTATATAAATTCATTAGCATAAAAAACTCATATATTTACGAACAAAACTGTAAATCAATGGAACATTTATTTAATGTGAATGTTAATGATATGTTTGAGTTTAAAGTTGATCAAGAAAAAATCCAAAACTTAGACATCCAGAAAACCAGCTCAGGTCATCATCATTTGCTAATTAACAACAAGTCTGTTACTTCAGAAGTTGTCTCTTCAGACTTCTTGAATAGGGTATACACCATAAAAATTAATTCCAATACTTATCAAGTTAAAATTTCTAGCTCTTTGGACGTGCTTATCAAAGATATGGGACTTTCCTTATCAGCCAATCAAGTGATAAATGAAGTGAAAGCACCAATGCCAGGGATGATACTTGACATTATGATTAAAGAAGGTCAAGAAATAAAAGAAGGAGATGCATTGTTAGTCTTGGAAGCTATGAAAATGGAGAATACCATTTTGGCACCTCGTGATGCCACTATCAAGGCGATTCAAATTCAGAAAAATACCACAGTAGGTAAAAATGAAGTCTTAATTGAACTTGAATAAAATACCAAAAATGAAAAAAATATTAGTAGCTAACCGAGGAGAAATAGCTTTGCGGGTTATGAAAACCATTAAAAAAATGGGTATTGAAACCGTAGCTGTTTTTTCTGAAGCAGATAGAAATGCACCGCATGTAAGATTTGCAGACGAAGCCTTTTGTCTTGGTCCTGCGCCATCTAATCAATCTTATCTTTTGGGCGATAAAATAATAGAAATTTCAAAATCTATTGGGGTAGACGGGATACATCCAGGCTATGGGTTTTTGAGTGAAAATGCAGATTTTGCTGAAAAAGTGGAAAAGAACGGACTCACTTTTATAGGGCCAAAATCCCACGCCATCCGAATTATGGGAGATAAGCTTTCAGCTAAAGAAACCGTGAAGGCATACGATATCCCTATGGTGCCTGGTATAGATGAAGCGATTACTGATATCCAAAAAGCTAAAGAAATTGCTGAAGAAATAGGCTATCCTATTTTGATAAAAGCCTCTGCTGGCGGCGGCGGTAAAGGTATGCGTGTTGTAGAAGAAGAAAAAAAGCTAGAAGAACAAATGAAACGTGCCATTAGCGAGGCTGAGTCCGCTTTTGGTAACGGAGCGGTGTTTATAGAAAAATATGTAGGCTCACCAAGACATATTGAAATTCAAGTCTTAGCAGATACCCATGGTAACGTTTTGCATTTATTTGAGCGAGAATGTTCAGTCCAAAGGCGTCATCAAAAAGTGGTGGAAGAAGCTCCGTCCGTAATTTTAACAGCTGAGTTGAGAGCGCACATGGGGCAAGCGGCCATCAATGTTGCGAAGTCTTGTGATTATGTTGGAGCTGGAACTGTTGAGTTTCTGATGGATGAAAACAAAAATTTTTATTTTTTAGAGATGAACACCCGGCTTCAGGTAGAACATCCGGTGACCGAGTTGATTACTGGGATAGATTTAGTAGAACAACAAATACGAATTGCGAGAGGGGAAGTTCTTCAGATAAAACAGTCAGATTTGAAAATTGAAGGACATGCTCTAGAATTGCGAGTGTATGCTGAAGATCCTACCGATGACTTTCTGCCAAGTGTTGGAACCTTAGAACGGTATAAAACACCTTTTGGCAAAGGAATAAGAGTTGATGATGGTTTTGAAGAAGGAATGGAAGTTCCTATTTATTACGACCCAATGCTGTCCAAACTCATCACTTTTGCTGAAAATAGAGAGGCTGCTACCCAGCTCATGCTAGAAGCTATAAAATCATATGAAGTTAAAGGAATATCCACAACCTTGCCCTTTGGGAAGTTTGTGTTTCAACATCAAGCCTTTAGGTCTGGAAATTTTGACACTCATTTTGTTAAAAACTATTACACTCCAGAGGTGCTTCAAAAAGAAACCGAAGAAGAAGCCTTTATTGCTGCTTTAATGGCGATTAAACAATATCAATTCGATCAAAAAAAAGTACGATTACCAGAAGTCAAATCAGATATCAAAACCAATGAGTAAAAATATAAAACTACTTCAAGACAAACTCCAACAGGCGAACCTTGGTGGTGGCCAATCCAGAATTGATAAACAACACGAAAAAAACAAATTAACAGCAAGAGAACGTGTTGAGTATCTCTTGGATGAAGGCTCTTTTGAAGAAATGGGAGCACTTGTCACTCATAGAACTACAG
>PXBV01000129.1 GCA_003565575.1 Psychroflexus sp.
GCTTCAGCTTCAGTTGTAGACTTCACTCAAGACGCCTGTGGTTGCAGTTGCAAGGCTTAAAGCTAGCTAGCTGTCTGCATCTAGCTAACGGTATTAAATTCCATGGAAATAAAAATCACGACCTAAATACTAGTAGGTATCATCTTGGAACTTGTGTTAAACTTTAATTTATTTATGTTGACATAACAAGAAGGTTTTGTATTTATTTAAATTTGTAAAAAATTGATAGATGTATAAAATTACGTTTCTGGTGTTTTTTCTTTTCAGCCAGATTATTTTTTCTCAAGAAGTTATTATTAATGAATTGTATTTCAGAAACCCAGGAGTGAATGATAAACAGTTTATAGAATTGAAAACCGAAGAACCAGGTGTATTACTTGATGGATATGTCATGGTTCTTTTTAATGGGTCTAACTCCGGTGGTAACTCTAGTTATAATGCTTTAAGTCTTGATGGATTTGTCACTGATTTTAATGGTCTTTTTGTACTTGGTGGCCCAGAAATGGAGCTTAGTCCAAATGTTGTTATTCCAACTAATTTTTTTCAAATCGGGGTTGATGCTGTTGGTATATATAAAACAAGCATTGAAAATTTCCCTGATCAAACACTTGCTACTACTGAAAATCTTGTTGATGTACTTGTTTACGGAGCAAATCAAAATGATGGTCAACTACTACCACAATTATTAGATTTTCAGCCTGGTATAATTAGAAACACTGACCTGAATAAATCAGTGCAAAGAAGTGTAGACAATCTAAATGAATGGTTTGTTGCAGAACCTACGCCAAGACAACTCAACGATGGTTCTGGAATTGTACCGGTATTAATTGATATAAATCCGAGTACAACTATAGTTGATGAGGGGGATAGTTTTACTATTGACTTTGAATTGTCTTCACCTGCGATTGAAGACTTAACAATCAATTTTACGCTTACATCCAATACATTTGGAGAAGGGAATTATTCTGGATCAACTTCTGTTACCATTTTAGAGGGTGATGTTTTTGGGAGTACAACCATATCAATAGTGGATGATGATATTGATGACGGCGATAAGTTTATTAATTTGGCAGTGCAACCACTCGGTGATCCCTATTTTTTGGTAAGCAATTTTATAGAAATTATTGTTGTTGATAATGATTTTACTGTTGCAGAGTGGGGAGAGCCTACACAGCCTACTTACGATAAAGTACAGCCTACAACACCAGTAGGTTATTATGAACCTTTAGATGGTAAATCTGGCGAAGAATTAAGACAAACTTTACAAAACATTATTGCAGAGGAAGGTGTAGTAAGAACTCATACCTATGCAGATGTTTTTGACATTTTAAAACTTGTAGATCAAAGCCCTAGTAATAGCAATCAGGTCTGGTTGATGTACAGGGAAGAGTCAAGTCCAAAGTATCTCTTTCAGCAGGGATCTTCTGGAACTGGTTTCTGGAATAGAGAACATGTTTACCCAAGATCTAGGGGTGGATTTAACAGTATTAAAGAAGATGATATAGCTACAGGCATTAATGAGTGGTGGTTGAGTAACTCTGATTCTTTGCGCCATGCAAATTCTGATGTACACGGATTAAGAGCAACAGACGCTAATGAAAACAGTTCTAGAGGGAACAAGCATTTTGGTACCGTCTCAACTACGAATTCTTATGCTGGACCAACTGGAACATTAGGTAGCTTTAAAGGAGATGCAGCTCGAGCTATATTCTATTTAACTGTTCGATACAATAACCTTTCAGTCGTTAACGGATTTCCTGAAAATAATGATGAAAACAGAGGGCAATTGGGTGACTTAGAAACTCTTTTGCTATGGCACTCTCAAGATCAACCAGATGATTTTGAGATGAATAGAAATAACATCATTTATAATTGGCAAAAAAACAGAAATCCTTTTATTGATTATCCAGAACTTGTGGATTATATCTGGGGGGATAAACAAGGTGAAGTCTGGAATATGCCGCTTTCTGTTAATCAACCTGAGGTACAGGAGATTTCCATTTACCCTAATCCAGCGAGTAATTACTTGAGTTTTAGTGGACTTTCTGTTCCTTCAAAAGTTGAATTTTACTCTATGACGGGTAAGAAAGTTCTAGAACGTAAAGTTGAGAACAATAACCAAATGTCTTTAGACTTAAACCCTGGTGTGTATTTGTTAAGAATCTTAAGTGAATCTAAATCTATAACCAAAAAGCTTATCGTTAAGTGATAGAGTATTCTTAATTATTATTCAAAAGCCACTTTTAATAGAGTGGCTTTTTTAATTTTACCAAAAATGAAAAATGAAAGCATCGTATTTCAAACATACTTTAGAATTTAAACGTCCGAGTGGTACTTCTCGTGGGGTTTTAAAAACGAAAACATCTTGGTTTATCAAACTTGAAACCGAAAATAAGGTTGGGATTGGCGAGTGTGGACTTTTAGAAGGGCTTAGTATTGATCCGCTTGAAAGCTATGAAGAGACCTTAACGTGGACTTGTGAACACATTCATTTGGGCATTGAACGTCTTTATACTCAGCTTAAGGATTATCCTTCCATTCAATTTGGTTTAGAGATGGCTTTTCAATCCTTATCGTCTTCTAATCCTTATATTTTATTTCCTTCCAAGTTTACAGGCGGTAAAGAAGGTATGACGATAAATGGATTGATATGGATGGGAGAAAAATCGTTTATGAAAACCCAAATTCAGGATAAAATTAAACAAGGCTTTAGCTGTATAAAGCTCAAAATTGGCGCTATTGATTTTGCTTCAGAATTGGATCTTTTAAGATACATTAGAAATGAGTTTTCTGCTTCTGATATAGAACTAAGAGTTGATGCTAATGGTGCATTTTCTCCAGATGATGCCTTAGAGAAACTTAAACACTTGAGTGATTTTGA
>PXBV01000014.1 GCA_003565575.1 Psychroflexus sp.
TAATTTATTTATCATTATTAAAATTCAAAATTAAAGCCTTTTTCTGTAAGGCGCTGATACGTAGACTCATCAAAGCTGTACAGCTTGGCTGCACGATGAGAAACTCCTTCTTGCTTATCTCCGTTTTCTTTGAGTAGTTTCATTTTTAAAAATTTCCTTCTAAAGTTACTTTTATCTACCTCTATGTTTAATATTTGTTGGTATAATTCCATAAGCTGTAAAAGGGTAAATTTTTCTGGCAGCAGATTGAAACCAGTGGGAGCTCTTCTTACTTTTTCTCTAAGGTGCAATAAGCTTTCGTTGAGAATTTCGTCGTGGTCATAAATTAGGTTTTGAACTTTGTTTACCTCCACCCACTTTGCTTCAGAAGCTGTAAAACCTGCTTTAATATCAAAATTTTCAGAATTGATAAGTGCATAATAGCCTATAGTGATTACCCTTCCTAGTGGAAATCGCTTTGGATTTCCAAAGGCCTTTACTTGTTCGAGATAGATGTCTTTAAGACCAGTTAAATTTTCTAAAAGTCGATTTGCGGCGTCATCTATATCCTCATCATATTCTATCCAACCGCCTGGTAACCCCCATTCTCCTTTACGGATGCCTTCTCCATGCTGAACCAATAGAACTTTAAACTCTCCTTTTTCAAAACTAAAAATGCAGCAATCTATTGTAATAGAATCCATTACCTCAGATTCTTTTAATTCACTAGGACTTTTTGACACTAAATATTTGGGCATTTTTTCCATTGTATAAGTTATTTCATGACTATAAAACTCAATATAATAATATTTATTGAATAGATAAATAATAACTTTAGGTTGCTAATATAAAATAAATAAGTATACTTGTAGTCAATTAAACCATAAGTATTTTTAAAATGTCAAAATTCAATAGAAAAGGAATAACTATAATTACGGTCATCGCAAGTCTTGGTGGTCTCCTATTTGGCTACGATACCGCTGTCATTTCTGGAGCAGTTGGAGCCTTAGATAATTATTTTATTGGCGCATTAGAAAGAGATCAAGAACTTGCTGTTGCTGCTATTTTTCAATTTAAATTAATAATTACCTTATGTATAGGTGCCATCGTATTGTTGTTCTCTTCTTTTTTATTAAAATTTTTCGATAAGAAAAAAGCTTTGAGCATAATAGGGCTTTTTATTGTCGTTGCAGGTTTGGTATATTATTATCAATTTTTGAGTTTGCCAGGTGTTTTAACGGAGAACCTTAAAAATTCTATATTAGGATTTATGGTAAGCAGTGCTCTGGTAGGTTGTATCATTGGAGCTTCTCTTGGTGATAAGGTAGCAAATTCTGTTGGTAGACGTAACGGCTTATCAATTTCTGCATCCTTATTTGTACTTTCTGCCCTAGGTTCAGCCTACCCTGATAGTATGAACATTTTTTTTGGTGATTCTCTTTCAGCATTTATTGTATATAGAATTATTGGTGGAGTTGGTGTGGGACTCGCTAGTATGCTTGCACCACTTTATATAGCAGAAATGGCTCCACCAAAAGTGAGGGGAAAGCTAGTGAGTTTTTATCAACTCGCCATCGTTAGTGGTATGATGGTGGTTTATTTTGTAAATTATTTCATCGTACAAGGACAGACAGAAGCATGGATAAGTACTACTGGGTGGAGATACATGTTTCTGTCTGAAGGAATTCCTGCTTCTATATTTTTTGTCGCCCTGCTTCTAGTACCCAAAACACCAAGATTTCAAGTCTTAAAAGGAAATGAAACTAATGCTTTGGAGGTGCTAACCGATATTAATGGAAAACAAAAAGCCTTTGAGGTACTTGAAGAAATTAAAACTTCGTTTGGAAAGAAGAAAGCGCATTGGTTATTTTATGGTGGAGCTGTGATTACTATTGGGTTATTACTTTCTTTATTTCAACAGTTTGTAGGTATAAACGTTGTTCTTTATTATGCTCCAGAAATTTTTAAGGGGATGGGTATGGAGACGGATGCTTCTTTGCTACAAACTATTATTGTAGGTATCATTAATATGATTTTTACAGTTGTAGCTATTTCTACAGTAGATAAATTTGGTAGAAAAAAATTGTTGATTATAGGAAGTATTATCATGGCTTTAAGCATGATAGGTTTAGGATTCTCTCTTTATTTACAAGCCACTGGCATTCTAGCCTTAGTCTTTATGCTTACATATATTGCAGCCTTTGCTGTATCTTGGGGACCTGTGGTTTGGGTTTTGCTATCTGAAATATTTCCGAACTCCATCAAAGGGGTAATGGCGGTTGCAGTAGCTGTACAATGGCTTGCGAACTTATTAGTATCCTGGACATTCCCAATGCTTAATAATAACTCTACACTTATAGAAGTTTTCAATAACGGCTTCCCATACTGGATCTATGGATTTATGGCCTTACTTTCTGGTATTTTCGTTTGGAAATTTGTACCAGAAACTAAAGGTAAAACATTAGAAGAAATGGAAGATTTATGGACTCTCAAAAAAATAATCAAGTAAACAAAAATATATGTTTTTTTTAGGAATTGACTTAGGTAGTTCTTCAGTTAAATTGAGTGTTCTTGATGCTGAAAAAGGCATCACTGTAGCTTCAGTAAAAGTTCCAGAATTTGAAATGGAAATGAAAGCTCCTCAATTTGGCTGGGCAGAACAAGACCCAGAAGATTGGTGGCAGAATGTAAAGACTGGCATCCATCTGTTGAAGAACGAAAAACAAATTGACCTTGAAAAAATTCAAGGGATTGGCATAGCCTACCAAATGCACGGCTTGGTTCTTACAGATGATGAATTGAATCCTGTAAGGCCTTCGATTATATGGTGTGATAGTAGAGCTGTACAGATTGGTGAGGAAGCTGAAAAAGCTATTGGTAAAGAAATAAGCAAGAACA
>PXBV01000109.1 GCA_003565575.1 Psychroflexus sp.
AACGCATGCTAGAAAAGGTATAGCCCATTTCATAAGTGGCAGTTTAGCAGATGACCTGGTGAATCATATTAAAAAACCAATTATTACTTTTAAAATTTAATAGCCTCGCTTTTTGTATTTTCTGAAAAAATTGAGAAATTTTTTTTTTTAATACTTAAATCTTTCTGGAGTCGTGTAAAAAAAGAATAGGAACTTCAGGAAGACAAACGGTGTTTGGGGACGTGCTAAATATGTTCTGGAAAATACTTAAATTTTTAGCCATCACCATTATAATGTTATAGCCATTAATGCACATACTTTGTGATGAAAGTTTAATTTCTTCAATGGTTTTAAAATTTAAGGACTCTATAGCTTTTGAAATTAAGTCCTTAGAATGGATCTTGTTTGGTTCCAAATCCTTAGCTCCATCAACAGAAAGTACTGAGAGCTGTGTCTGATTGACAAATTCCAGTGAATTTAAAATATTAAATATGCTGTAGTCTGAGCTGATAGAAAAATCAGTTGGGAGAAGTGCTGTTTGTGGCATTTCTATTTTAGCTTCCTCAGGAACCAAAACAACAGAGCATTTTACTTTGGTTATAATTTCTAAAGTTTTTTTATTAAAAAACAAGCCCGTGCCTAAAGTTTCCTCAGAAGAAGTTCCTAAGATGATAAGGTCCGTCTGCTCTTCCGTAATGATTTGTCTTAAGCTTTCTATATAAGAGGCTTCAATAAATTTAGTTTGAACACGGTGGCTTTCAGAAATCTTGGATTCAAGTAGTGTTTGATCTTTTTCCAATTTTTGATTGAAAACAATGCCGCACTTTCCGCTACAACTTTCTTTCTTACATGGCGTTTTGATGTGTAAAATCGTAAAATTAGCTTGTTGATTTTTAAAAAGCATAGCCGCATACTCCATCATGTGAGTAGAAGCTGTTGAAAAATCTGAAAGCAAAATTACATTCATATAAATAATTATATGAAGGCAAAAATAGGGGGAGAGCTAATTTTAAAATATGACGAAAATCAGATTCTCATTTATTGTAACTTCAGGTTTTAAACAATTCTCTCTAAAGCTTCAAAATCATTAATTTTGATGTTTCTGCCTTCTACATCTATAATGCCCTCTTTTTTGAAGGTGGAAAGTGTTCTGATAAGGCTTTCTGAAGCAATGCCAGCAACGGCTGCAAGGTCAGCTCTAGATATGCGAATTTGACTGAGCTTGTTTTTCTTTAAGCGTTCAGAAAACAAAAGTATACTTTGAGCCGTCTTTCTTCTTACAGAGCTGTACGCCATATCCATCAGTTGGGTTTTGGTTTCGCTCAGATGATCTCCAAGTTGATCTATAAACTCAAACATGACTTGGGGATGCTCGTTAAATAAAGATTTGACTTTTATTGTGGATATCTCAAAAACTTGTGTCTCCTCAAAAGTTGAAGCATGTTCTGTATGATTAGTTTGTTTGGTGAAATTAAAATTACCGAAAATATCACCTACCTTATATATAGCAGTAATTAATTCCTTTCCATTTTCATCTAGCTTGTATGTTTTTACAACACCTTTGTCAATCAGGTAAATAGAATTAGAGATTTGGCCACTTTTATAAATTAGTTCTCCTGCTTCATAGTTTTTTAGTGTTTCTTTTCTGAAGTAATTTTTTAGGGCTTCAAAAGATTTTACAGCAGACTCGCTTTGTTGTTTTGATGAGGAGGAATTTAAAATTTTAGCTTTGGCTAATCTACTTTCTATGGCATCTATGAGTTCCTCTTCTTCAAAAGGTTTTGTGAGGTAGTCATCTGCACCTAGATTCATGCCAGTTCTTACGTCTTTATGATCTGTTTTTGCGGATAGAAAAATAAAAGGTATAGAGCGTAAGTGCTCATCTTTTGATAAATGCTCTAGAACTTGGTAGCCGTCCATCTCTGGCATCATGATGTCACATACTACAACGTCTGGATGAAAGCTTATGGCTTTTTCTATGCCTATTCTGCCGTTGGAAGCTGTTTCCACTGTATAATCTGAGAGTTCTAGAAGTTCTTCTGTGTTTTCTCTTACAGTTTTATCGTCTTCTATCAGTAATATTTTTTTACTCATGTGTTTTGGGTATTTCTATGGTAAAGGTAGTGCCAACAGCTTCCTTAGATTCAAAGTTGATTTTACCTTGAAGATTTTCTAGATGAACTTTGGCAATATTTAAACCAATTCCAGTTCCTTGGTTATTAAGTGCATTTTCTGCTCTAAAATAACGTTCAAAAATATGCTTTTGATCGCGTTCAGGAATGCCCATGCCTTCATCTTTTATTTTAAATTTTATTAGTTTAAGGTCAGTAGTGTCTACTTCAAAGTAGATGGTAGTATCTTCAGAAGAATATTTTACAGCATTTCCTAGCAAATTGGATAAAATCAATTCTAGTACATTTTTGTCTTGGTATAGACTGATGTCTTCAAGGTTTTTAGGGTAGATGATTTCTTGGCCGTCTTTTAAGGTAACATTGGCGTTGTAAATAACTTCATTGACAAGGGTTACAAGACTAAATTCTTCAAATTTATAAGTGACTTTACCAGACTCCAATCGCTCTATAGACAAAAAGTCATTTAAAATCCCTGTAAGGTAGTGTACTTTGTTTTTTATGGTGTTGAGGTGTTTTTCTCTTTTGTCTTGTTGCTCGCTCTTTGTGTATTTTTTGGCTAGAGTTGAAGATGTGAGAATACCACTTAAAGGGGTTTTGAATTCATGAGATACAAGGGATAAAAATTTAGTCTTTAATTCATTAAGTTCAATTTCTTTTTTTAAAGCTTTTTTTGTCTTAGACTCTGCTAACTTTCGTTTTTTGATTTCAATTTCCAATTGAGAATTCAAGCTTTGCAGTTTTTGGATGGTGGTTTTGAGTTCAT
>PXBV01000217.1 GCA_003565575.1 Psychroflexus sp.
ACATTACTCTCAGTACTTGGTTTAGAGACTATGTGTTTATTCCCCTGATGGGTTCCCATAAAAAACTAGCTCCCCTATTTTTATTTATTACCTTTACCCTCTCAGGATTTTGGCATGGGGCAGCATGGAATTTTATTATCTGGGGTGCTTACCATGGCAGTCTATTACTCATTCTGCGCTATTTAGGCAGACCATTCCAAAGATTTAGCAATAAATATTTTCAAAAATCTGAATTAATAAGTTGGGCTTTAACTTCTTTTTCTGTGGTTTTAGGTTGTCTTTTTTTCATGGAAACTAATACCAGAAGATTATTGACAAAGCTCAATACAATTATCAGTCCTTGGAACTACTCTTTGGATAATTTAACTGGTTTCTTACATTCTTATAGTTTAAATCAAGTAGTTGCATTGTCTCTAATTTTGGGGCTATCTATTGGCACAATTTTATTAGAGTTTATGGCAATATGGCGCGGGAGATTCGAGTATGAATTTTTACTTCATCCTCGTATTTCTTACATATTTTTGGGTATGGCAATTTTATTGGCTTCTAATCAAACTGCTCAATTTATTTATTTTGAATTTTAATTATGAGAAAAATTAAGTCATTATTTCCATGGTTAATAAGTGCTATCGTTTTTTGGTCTGCTGGTTTTGCCTATAATGTTTATTTTGGCGGATTAATTGGTTGGCATCGCAAAGCTTACAACAACAAAGTCGCTCTAGCCGGTGATATAAAAGCACAGAGACGTTTAATTTTAGTCGGTGGCTCAGGAGTTCATTACACCTTCAATGCTGAGTATATGGAAGATGAATTAGGATTTCCTGTATTTAATTTTGGTTTAGATGGACAAGTAGGTTTAGATTTAATTCTCCCTATTACTTTAGAAGAAATCAGAGAGGGAGATATTGTTTTACTAATTCCTGAATATTTAATGCTTTTAGATGACGTTGGTACAGGACCAATTGCTTTTCCTTTTGCTTTAGCGACCAATAATTTAGACTTAATTGAAGTGTCCCAAAAAGATTTTTTTGAAAATACTTTAACTTTGGGTATTCCTGGTTTAAACTCTTTAGTAAAGTCAGGGGTTGACTTAATTACAAAAGGTCATTTTGATGATTATTATTCAGATCCTCTTACTCCTAGAGGAGAACCCACAAGAACTTTTTTGCGACAAAGTTCTTGGTGGCAGATGACCATTACAAGAACCGTTAGTGACCACTCTATCCAAGTTATAGAAGAATTTAAAAAAGATGTAGAGAATAAAAGTGCAACATTAATTCTATCATTGCCCATTATTTATGGTGATAATGATGAGGAAACATTGGCAAATGTAAAAGAAACTGCAGAAAAACTTGCAAAAATTGCTCCTATCATCTACGATGAAAAAACTTTAAATATTTGGACAAGTTCTGATTTATTTGCTGATACACACTACCATTTAAAGCCTGAGGGAAGAATTATTAGGTCAGATCAAGTTATTGAGGAATTGAAATCTATTTTAAATAACTAAGAATAAACAACCGCTAAAACATTTAAATAAAAGATATGCTAGTTAAAAATCTTGATCGTCTCCAAATTTATCTTAAAGAACGTCAAATATATTTGCGTATTCCTAATCGTTTTTGGGCTAAAAAAATTTATAAAAATAGAGTTAGTTTTCACAAGTTAGCATATGATAAAACTAATAATTCTATTCAAGTTAAACCTTTTCATTTTTCTGTTTATGAAGAAAAACCAGAGTATCATTTTCTACTAAAAGAAGAGAATGTTAGACTAGCACAAACTCTGAAAAGCAGCTATGATTGCGATTTTGAAAAGAATGAAAATGAAGAGTTAGTTATCAATATTGAAGGTATTAAAGCGCTGATAAAATCTGAACAAGATTTAGAAATCCTTAATGAAATTTTTATTCAGGGTGTTTACAATTTTATTTGTGATCAACCTTTAGTGGTGATTGATATTGGTATGAATGTGGGCTGGGCTAGTTTATATTTTGCTCTTGATGATAATGTTCAACAAGTCTATAGTTTTGAACCTTTTAAGAAAACTTATGAAGATGCATTAAATAACTTTGCTTTGAATCCAAATTTAAAGGAGAAGATTAACCCTTTTGATTATGGCATTGGTGGAAAAGATGAAGTTGTTACGGTGGAATATGACTATGATTTAAAAGCTAGTGTCGGAGTAAAGGGTTTACCTGAGAGTATGGAGAAGAAAAGTCAGGGGAAAAAAATCAAAGAGGATATTGCTATTAGATCAGCTACTGATGTGTTGAGTTCTATTTTTGAAAAGTTTACTGATACTGATTTTATGGCAAAAATTGATTGCGAAGGCTCAGAATATGACATTCTGAAATCCTTAGAAAAAGCTGATATGCTCAGTCGTTTTAAGGTAATTATTATGGAGTGGCATGAAAAAGGTCCTGATGAATTGGTTAGTTATCTCCGTAATGCTAATTTTACAGTTTTTTCTCGTCGTCCAAAAAGTAAAAATATCGGTATGATTTATGCGGTAAGAGGTTAATTTTTACGACCAAAAATAATAGTTATTTGATGTCATTGTTGTTTTATGGAAAAAAAATCTGGTTTTGGTGGGCAAAATAAATTATCAGAATTATTCGGCTTTGACTTGCGTTCAATGGCTCTATTTCGCATTGGATTAGCATTGGTTATTATCGGTGATTTGATGATTCGTTCAAGGGATTTAACGGCACATTATACTGATGATGGCATTATGCCCCGAACCCTTGCTAATCAAGTTCTTGATCGTTGGTATTGGTCTATTCATCTTATTAGTGGAGATACTTTTGTTCAGGGTTTAATTTTTTTGCTCTCAGGGTTAATTGCGATCGCACTTTTACTCGGTTA
>PXBV01000255.1 GCA_003565575.1 Psychroflexus sp.
GGTAGATTACTGGTAGAAAAAATAGTCTTGATAAGTACTTCTACTGGCGGAACTCTTAGTTTACACCTGGCATCTAAACACAAAGATATAGCTGGACTGGTTTTGTATTCACCTTTTATTGGTCTACAAAATCCTGTCATGAATCAAATCACAAGCCCTGAAGGTCGTGAAATGTTCAAGTCGATGATTGGTGGTGAAACTCAAAACATGGAACGTCCTCATCCAGAAAATGTATACTGGTCTACTAAGTACCATATTAATGCGTATGTAGCCTTAGTCGGAATGTTGAAAGAAACTATGAATGAACAAACTTTTGAAGCGGTCACTTGTCCAGTATTCATGGCTTATTATTATAAAAACGAAGAGGAACAAGATCAAGTAGTGTCAGTACCTGCAATGCTGGATATGTTTAATATATTAGGAACGCCAAAAGATTTAAAACAAAAGCAAGCATTTCCAGAGACAGGAAATCATGTCATAGCAAGTGACCTAAGGTCCAAAGATTGGGAATCTGTAGGTCAAGCAAGTCAAGAATTTATTAAAGATAAAATAATCAACTAATGAAATATCTATTCATGTTATTACTTACCTTGCCAGCACTTCATGCGCAAACACCAAACGATAAAACTATTTCTAAATCACCTACATATAAGTTTGATCTTCAGGGCCATAGAGGCGCAAGAGGTCTTGCACCAGAAAATACCTTACAGGCGTTTCAGAGGGCTTTGGAACTGGGCGTCAACACCCTTGAGCTGGATTTGGTCGTTACTAAGGATAAGCAAATTGTCGTCTCCCATGAACCTTGGATGAATGCCGATATTTGCTTGGATACTGATGGAAATGACATTGAAAAAGCTAATGAAAAGTCATTTAATATCTACCAAATGACTTATGAGGAGGTGAAACGTTTTGATTGTGGCAGCAAATACAATCCAGCTTTCCCTGAGCAGAAGTTAGAGTTGGCTTACAAACCATTACTCAGGGAAGTGCTCCAAATGGCGGATAGTCTTCGTAAAAATCACGGTAAAAAAGTCGCTTACAATATTGAAATTAAAAGCTTACCGGAAGGCGATGATCTTTTTAACCCTAAACCAGCTGAATTTGTGAAGTTGGTCATGAACCTATTGGAAGAAGAAACAGATATAAACCGGGTGAATTTGCAGAGCTTTGATTTTAGAGTTTTAAAAGAATTGCATAAGGCTTATCCCAACGTCAAATTAGCCGCTTTGGTGTATAACACAGATTTTGATACGGCTTTAAATGACTTGGGTTTTGAACCTGAAATCTACAGCCCTTATTTTCCTTTGGTAAACAAACAACAAGTTGCAGACGCCCATGAAAAAGGGATTAAAGTCATTCCTTGGACGGTTAATGAGGTTGAAGAAATGATAAACTTATTAAAAATGGGTGTAGACGGTCTTATTACAGATTATCCAGACCGCGCTTTGAAGCTGAAAAAGAAGTGGTAGTTTTAAATTTTCAGACTTGGAGGATGTTTTAGGTAGAATAGATTAAGATTTAGGTAAGAATTAATTTTAACCTATCAACCAACCCGCCAAAGTACACTTACTTTTCATATCCACATCAAAACTTCAATAATTAAGCTTACTTTTGCCCAGCAGGTCGCCCTATCGCTGCTCGCCATAGGCGAGGAGAGGAAAGTCCGGACACCATAGCACAACATAGCGGGTAACACCCGTCGCCCCGTCCCGATAGCTATCGGGATGGGGCAGGACTAGTGCAACAGAAAGCAAGTACAGTACGGCTGTAGTGAAATCGGTAAACTCTATGTGGTGAAATGTTATGTAAACCAAGGCTTGAGGGTTGTGCGCCCAATCTTGGAGGGTAAACAGATAGAGGTTTTTGGCAACAAAAATCCTAGATAAATGATAGGGACTCTATCCCAATAGCTATTGGGATGGAATACAGAATCCGGCTTATAGACCTGCTTTTTTTATGTTCTGCGGAATTTAATACGTTAAATAAAATGGAGATTATGTTTTTAAGAACATGATTTTCAGTTAAATACATTATACGTAAATCACACGAAGTAAACTTTTTAAAAAAAATATCACGTGTTAGGCAACATTAACTTTAGTTGTCTCGTCTTTATAAATAGAGATACCTTTGAAACGTGAAATTAATTCAACTTCATAAAGACCTAGCCCAAACTATAGACGATGCTATTCAGCATCAACCTAAAGCGCAATACAGGTTATACAAACGATTTGCACCAAAAATGCTATCGGTATGTAGACTTTATATTTCCGACATGCAGCATGCGGAAGATGTCTTATCTATGGGATTTGTGAAAGTGTTTAAAAATCTTCACACCTTCAACCATAGCGGAAGTTTTGAAGGCTGGATACGTCGCATCATGGTAAGGACGGCTATCGATTTTTTGAGACAGCAAAAACATTTAGAGTTTTCAACCGACGTTGTAGAGCATTATGAAGAAGTAGAAATGCCAAGCCTTAGCGCGTGGTCTGTAGATGAGTTACAACTGCTTATAGACCAATTGCCAGAAGGCTATAAATTGGTGTTTACCATGTATGTATTCGAAGATTATTCTCACAAAGACATAGCAGAGGCTTTACATATTACAGAAGCGACCTCAAGATCCCAATTGTTTAAAGCTAAACGTATGCTCAAAGCCAAATTACAAACCTTAAGTTCTAGTGCTCATGGATAAGTTTAAAAAAGAGATACAAGATAAATTTCACAAGCGTGAAATTCAACCTACTGATGAAGTATGGGGAAAAATTACAGGAGAATTAGCCACTTCTCGAACAAGCAAAACTAAAAGCTTTTGGCTTTGGAGCGGTATTGCCGCTGGGTTTATTGGGCTTTTAGTTTTACTAACACC
>PXBV01000006.1 GCA_003565575.1 Psychroflexus sp.
CTGGTTCGAGTCCAGTCCCCGCTACTAAGAAAAAGCTTCACAGAAATGTGAGGCTTTTTTTTGTGAAGTAAAGTTGGTATTTCGGGCTCATATCCGCCTAAGGCGGACACTGGTTCGAGTCCAGCCTGCCTGCCCGTGGCGGACTACTAAGAAAAAGCTTCACAGCTATGAGCGCTTTTTTAGTTTTGTATCAGATATGGAAGAATATGTTGTTTATATTTTAAAATCTTTATCTTCAGAAAAACACTATGTGGGCTACACTCAGAATTTAATTTCGAGGTTTCAATCTCACAATATATTGGGAAAGAAGGGGTTCACGACCAGATACCGTCCATGGTTTGTGATTTGGGTAGAGTTTTATACTGCAAAAACTGAACCATGGAAAGAGAAAAATTTTTAAAAAGTGGACAAGGTCGAGAGTAGATGCGAAATCATATTAAGGACTATTAGCTCGTCGGGCTCCTATCCGCCCAAGGCGGATTCTACTATAAAGCTTCATAACCATGTGAGGCTTTTTATTTTACTTTAAAATCTACGACACCAACTGGCTTACCACCTTCCTACTTTTGTTGAAAATCAAAACAAATCATGGAAAGTAGTTCAGCAAAAGAAGCACAACTCAACAGCTTAAAGGAAGAATTAAAAGTAGAATTTGTAGGAATAGATGAGGTCATCGACGAGATCTTTGACTTGATTGGTTCCTGGTATATTTTTCCTCATCTTCAGAAAAAACCGCTCATCGTTAATTTATGGGGACTCACGGGAATTGGCAAAACCTCCTTGGTAGAAGCTATTGTAAAAGGTTTGAATTTGGACGACAAGTATTACTATGTGGATATGTCCGATAAAAATGCTTTCGACAGATTTAAACTAGAAGTAGGTCAAGACTTCGCCGTTAGGCTAGAAACCGATTGTGTGGTGGCTATAGACGAAATTCAGCATGCAAGGTCTATAAGCGCTAAAGGAGATGAATTAAGTGATGCTGAAAAACGACTCTGGTCTTTTATAGACAAAGGAACTATTGATGTATCTAGAGATAACCTTTTGGTAGGTTTTGTAGAGTACTTTTTTCAAGAGATCATTAAAGGTTTAAGAACCAACATTAGAATTGTTGACAATAAGATTTTTGGAGACAAGAAGGAGATCAAAAATATATATGACCGAAATGGCATGGAGTTGCTAAAAGATAGCGATGGAGATTACTGTTTTATTCCGCCAGATATCATTGCTTTACTTTTTTATTGCTTTAGAGATTTGTATTCAAGTGAAGATGATTTGTTAAAGACTATAAAAGATACTTCCAAAGAAGATATGACTCAGCTTTTACGATTCTTTATCAATAAATTAAAACAGTCGAGACAGCTCAATCTGAAAAAAGGATTATTTTTCGTCTTGGGGAATATTGATGATGCTTACACCATGTCGAGTGATTTTAACCGAGATATTAGTGCAGATGAATTTTACAAACTCTCCAAAAAAATCAGACTAGCTGATATTAAAAATGCACTTATAAAAAGCTTTAGAAGTGAACAGATAGCCCGTCTTGGAAATAATCATATTATTTATCCGGCATTTACTGAAGCAAATTATAAAGATCTTATCGCCATGAAACTAAAGTCTTATCAAACAGAGTTAGAAGCGCTTCTCAAGGTAGATGTGGTTATTGATTCAAGCCTCCATAAAGCTATTTACGAAGATGGTGTTTTTCCAACTCAGGGTGCAAGACCGGTTATTTCGACGATTTATAAACTTCTGGAAAGTCACACCTCTTTAATTTATAGGCACTATGCAAAACTGCAAGAGAAAGTTTGTCAAGTTAATTTAGAGATTAAGGATGATTTGCTCAAAATGACATATATTTTTAATAACGAACAACACGTCAGTTTTACTAAAAAGCAAATCCTTAACCTTAAGAAAAACAATCCTCCTAAAGACGAAACCCAAGATCTTATCACAGCTGTTCATGAAGCAGGACACGCCGTCATCTGTAGTGGTTTGCTTTATAAAATTCCTCAGAAATTAAGTATTATTTCAAGTGAAAGTGATACGTCTGGATTTATGTATCTGGGTGTAGATCAAGATATAGAACACTTTAAACAGGTCATTCCAAGATTGGCTATGTGTTATGGTGGTTTTACCGCTGAAAGACTTGTTTTTGGCGATGAGAATCAAACTTTTGGTTCTCATTCTGACCTGAAACAAGCGACTCGATTTGCTAACAAACTCGTGAAACAAGAAGCTTTTGAAACCTTTTTTGGGGTTTACGATGCTTACAACTTCCATAGCCAATATGTTTTAAGAGAAAGTATGGAAGAAGTGGAAAACAGAGTGGAAAGCCTGTTGCAAAAAGGCTATGAAAAAGCATCAGAATTTCTAAAAATTGAATTTAGGCTGCTCATCAAATTAGCGGAACGGCTTATGGAAAAGGAAACCTTAAGTGCTGCTGAAATTGAAGAAGTTATTGAAGAACATGCTATAAGTTTTAGCTTAGAGACTATCAAAACTAAAGGAACCGACCTAATGATAAAGCAACTTTTTAGTAAAGCTCAACAAAAGATTAAGCAGTCGGTGGTAGATAGTACTATTCATCAAGAATCTTTGGTGAATCCATAAAATCAACACCAATTTTTTCAAAATTGCATTTCACAACGACGTCCCTTGGCTCTGTTGAAGGTTTTCTTTGTTATCATCAACAGGGAAGCTGAAAACTGAATAGAGTAGGCAAAATCTTAAATGACATAATTATGAGTCAAATGATTAACAGGGGTAAAGAAATGCTTAGAATAAACCCTAAAAAGCCAAGCCAAATTCAATATTCAATTAACAGCGGGAGATCTTGGAACAC
>PXBV01000179.1 GCA_003565575.1 Psychroflexus sp.
AAAAGACTTTATTTTGGAAGATCCAAGTATTGAAAGGTGTTGTTCCAGACGCTACCTTTTTTGAAAATGAATATCTTTCAAGCGAACTTGACCTCAGTAACATTTCAGTAACAAATCTAAAAAAAGAAAAGAAAAAACCGGAAAGTTAAGGCATTAAAAAACAGGCTGTTGAGCCTGTTTTTCTGTGGGTCATACTGGATTCGAACCAGTGACTTCTACCCTGTCAAGGTAACACTCTGAACCAACTGAGTTAATGACCCTTTCAAATAAAAAAACCCTAACAAGAGCTAGGGTTAGTGGGCGATGAGGGATTCGAACCCCCGACCCCCTCGGTGTAAACGAGGTGCTCTGAACCAACTGAGCTAATCGCCCCAAAACGGGATGCAAATATAAACCTTATTTTGATTTCACAAACTATTTTTTTTGAAATTTATAAAATTTCTGCAACTGTAAATGTACTTCCACCTACATAAATAAAATCATCTTTATCTGCATACCTTTTAGCAGCCTTTAAGGCGTTATCTACTGTTGTAAATGCTTTACCTGACAAAGCATACTTTTTAGCCTTATAGTACAAAGCGGTTGCTTCCATTCCTCTGGGGACATCGGGTTTTGAAAAATAATACTTTGCCTGTTTAGGAAATAAGGGAAGAATTGTATCCAAGTCTTTATCATTTACGAACCCCAAGACCATATGTAGTTCTTTAAAGTCTTCTTGCTGTATTTGATCTAACACAAGACTCAAGCCTTCTTTGTTATGAGCGGTGTCTGCTACTATCTTAGGTTGTTCTCCCAACACATCCCAACGCCCTCTCAATTGAGTGTTACGTTTTACATTAGCTAATCCTTTATTTATGATACTTTGGCTAAGGTTCCAACTTCCTAATGAATTCAAAACCTCAAGACTTTTAAGACAGGTTTTTAGGTTATACTGCTGGTAATTCCCCTTTAAATCACATTCAGGAATTGTCGTATCAAGATCTTCAGCAAAATAAATAGGAGCATTTTCAGCTGTTGCCTTGTTGCTAAATACGCTTTTGGTCTCTGGTAAGGTTTCGCCAATCACCACAGGAATGTTCTTTTTTATAATTCCCGCTTTTTCACTAGCAATTTTACCTAAAGTATCCCCAAGAAATGCGGTATGGTCCATCCCAATATTAGTGATAACCGATAATAGTGGTGTGATAATATTGGTAGAATCCAGTCTACCGCCCAAACCCACTTCCACAATTGCAATGTCTACTTTTGATTTTGCAAAATAATCAAAGGCCATGCCTACAGTCATTTCAAAAAACGATAGATGTTGGGTTTCTAAAAACCGCTTATGAAAAGAGATAAACTCCACTACGTCTGCTTTTGATATAGATTCGCCGTTGATTTTGATGCGTTCTCTAAAATCTTTTAGATGCGGTGAGGTATAAAGTCCAACTGTGTAGCCAGCTGATTGTAATACAGAAGCTAGCATATGGCTTACAGAGCCTTTCCCATTGGTTCCCGCTACGTGAATGCTTTTGAAGTTTTGTTCAGGATGTCCAAGCTCTTTAGCAAAAAGACGAGTATTGGTCAAATCCTTTTTGAAAGCGGTCTTGCCTTGCCGCTGATACATGGGAAGCTTATCAAACATCCAATGTAGCGTTTCAGTATAAGTCATTGATTATTTAGATAGATTTGTATTGATTTTATTGAGTCGCAATTAATCAATATATGTTAAGTATAAATCGTCAGGTTTTTATTTTATGCAAAGATATCAAAGACTAAAGCTAAGAAACGCAAAACACTGTAAACCATTTATATAAAAATATGCAATTTTTGACATGATAAAAATTAAAGGTATTGATAATAAATCACTTAAGTTTAAAATATCTGTTTTTTAGACATAGATTGGTCTCCATCTGCCTAATGATTTAAGCATTATTCTGACAATCTAAAATCATAAATGATAGTTCCTACCTGAGTACTAGGCGCTTTTGGATCCTTGTTGAATTTGGTTGCAAGAGCAGCGCGTCTGGCTGGATCGATTAAGCAAGAACTAGTATTTGTTGTTCCTTTTACTCCTGGCTTGGCACTAATCACATCCCCATTTTTATTTACTCTAATTTCTACAACTACAACTCCAGATTCATTACAATCCTGTTCAAATTTCTTTTTTACTAAGGCTTCTCTACCACCTAAACGATAGTTTCCATCACCATCCAAACCTTTTCCAGTTCCGTAGTAACTCTTTGCCTTTGAGTCTCCATCGGGATCACCTTTATCTCCAGCTTGCGTATCGTTACCTTCACCACCTTCAGCTTGACCATCGCTTTCAGGCCCACTCATTAAGCTTTGCATAGCTTCAGTAACAGATTTATCTGGTTTTTGTTCTGGTATAGGTTCTGGATCTGGCATAGGCTCTGGCTGTGGTTCTTCTACCTTTTCTTTAACTTCCTTTTTGGGCTGTTCTGGTTGCTTTTTGGATTCTTTTACCACCTCTTTTTTATCTTGTATCACTGGAGCATCTTCCTCATCTTGCGTAAGTACTTCTTCTTGTATATCTTCTGCAGCAACCTCTTCCACTTCTTTAGGTGGCGGTGGCGTACTTCTTGGTTGTGGCGCAGATTTTATGGGGGCATCGGGTTGTATATCACCAGAGCCTAAATCTGTAGTGCCAAAATTAATAGCAATACCACGTTCTTCTGGTGGGTCTAGGTATTTCAAACCGAAGAAAAACATCAACAAAACAAACAGGATATAGATTCCCGTAGTGATGAAAAATGATTTTTTTTCGTGTTTGGTTTTAAATAGACTCACGTTTAATTGGGTTTTACAGCCAGTACAATTTTATACTTATTTCGATTAGCTATATCCATAATCTGAACTGCTTTTTCAATAGGAACACCTTCGGCAGCTCTCAGAACAATTGTTGGCTCATCTATACCACTGAGCTTCGCTTTAATGGCTTGTTCAATTCTGGTTGAGTTCACTTGCTCTTCATTGATGTAAAATTTCAAATCTTCTGTAATGCTAACGGCTACATTCTGCGTAGACGTAGTTTTACCTTTCGCTTTCGGTAATATCAAATCCAAAGCTTCTGGGGTAATCACTGGAGATGTCAACATAAAAAAGATGAGCAGTAAAAAAACTATGTCTGTCATGGACGACATGCTAAAGCTTGCACTCACTTTATTTCTTCCTCGTAAATTCATAATTAAGTCGGTTCATTCAATAAATCCAAGAAATCCACAGCCGTAGTTTCCATTTGGTGAACGACCTTGTCTGTTCTTACCACGATGTGATTATAGCCAATGTAAGCAATGATACCTACAATCAAGCCAGCAACAGTTGTTGTCATGGCAGTATAAATACCTTGCGCTAAAGACCCCATCTCTGCTTGTCCGCTGCTAGAGGCCAATTCATGAAAAGCAATAACCATACCTATCACAGTCCCTAAGAAGCCAATCATAGGTGCTGCTCCAGCAATGGTTGCCAAAACACTTACGTTTTTTTCTAGCTTATACACTTCTAGTTTACCAGCATTTTCAATAGCCGTATTGATGTCTTCTAGCGGCGAACCTATTCTAGAAATCCCTTTGGCTGTAAGTCTTGCCACTGGTGAATTTTCTTGCGCACAACGGATTTTAGCCGACTCTATATTGCCAGAAGTCACGCTATCTTTAATCTGATTCATGAAGTTTTTATCGGTTTTGGACGCCGCTTTAATGGCAAATAGACGCTCAAAATAAATATAAATAGCAAAAAACAGAAGCACGGCCAAAATCAGAATGATTACTGTACCTCCTGTACCTCCACTAAAGATAAGATCTAAAATAGATAAGGTTTTTTCTTCTACCAATTCCTCCTCCACAGGTAAGGCATCTTGTGCAAATAGTATAAACATAGTTTAAAAGATATCTAAATCAATAACGCTAAAGTAAACAATTAATTTTATCATTCAATACGATTTTTAATGTGTGAATGATTAGTTCTATCTTCAAAATATAGAATCAAAACTGCTACGGAATTTAGAGTATACCCCTACAGTTTTTTAGATTATGGGCAATAAATTAATCCCGCAGAATGGTCTTTAGACGCACCAGTTACCGATGACAAAATATTTACGTCTCCACGGACTTTTAGTACCCCTAAAAGTGCAAAAATTAAGGCTTCTTTATAATTGATGACATCTGCAGACGGAATGACAATTTCAGCACTAGATTGCATGGAGATCAATTCCATCAAATACGTATTGAAAGCACCACCTCCCGTAAAAAGAACGGTTTTATGCCCAGAAATGGCCTTCGCAATTTGATAAGCAAAGTGATGGGTGCACGTAGCTATGATTTCTTCTGAATTAAATCCCACTTTATCTAATAAAGGGAGGAAATTAGCTTCCAACCACTCGATACCAAGAGATTTTGGCGGAGTTTTGGAGTAAAACTGAAGCTGCTCTAATTGAGATAATAACTCAGGATTCAAAACTGAAGCCTTTGCGATGGCGCCACTCTGGTCAAACTCCTTACCAAGCTTGTTAGCATAAAAGTTTAAGACTTTATTGACAGGGCAAATATCGTAAGCCATGCGGCCATAGTGAGTTTCAAAAGATATATTAGCAAATCCACCCAGGTTGACACAAGCATCAAACTCACCAAAAAAAAGCCTGTCACCCACAGGCACTAATGGTGCACCTTGCCCACCAAGAGCAACATCTTCCACCCGAAAATCACAAACGACTTTATGGTGAGTAAGCTGAGCCAGTTTGGGTGAATTTCCAATTTGATATGTCTGTCCGTTTTCGGGTTGATGCAAAACGGTATGCCCATGAGATGCTATAAAGTCGATATGCTTTATTTGATTTTCATCGATAAAACGAAGAATATATTCAGAAAGCAAAACAGTATACTCTTTATCCAAAGTTTTAATTTTTTCAAGAGACCAGGTGTGCGCATGTGCTAAGATTAGCTTCCAATGGGGAGCATACGCATAAGTTCTAGCCGTATGTAGTTCAAAAGAAAATAAACCACTGGCATGTATAGTACAATGGACAAGGTCTACTCCGTCTAAAGAGGTGCCAGACATAAGCCCAAGGACTGAATAAGAGTTCATAATTTAATTTTGATTTAAAAATAGAATAAACAAAGAAATTTACTTTACAAGAAATGAGTATTTTTTATTGAATTTTTGACTATAAAAATTAAAAAACACTGAAGTATCTTAAAAATAATGAATGAATTCGATATTTCTTTTGAAAAAAACATAAATTTATTATGCATGCATTGTAAATCGGCGTATGATAACCTATATTTGTGACAGTTAAAATTGAAACAATTCAAATTATGGATTTTAAGTTGACAGAAGAGCACGAAATGATTCGTCAAGCGGCAAGGGATTTCGCTAATAATGAATTAAAGCCTGGCGTTATAGAGCGCGATGAAAAGCAGGAATTTCCAAAAGAACAAATCAAAAAACTTGGTGAACTCGGTTTTATGGGCATGATGGCCTCACCAGATTATGGTGGTGGCGGTATGGATACGGTTTCTTATGTTTTGGCCATGGAAGAGTTATCAAAAATAGACGCATCTGCCTCGGTGGTGGTTTCTGTCAACAACTCTTTAGTCTGCTGGGGACTTGACACGTATGGAACTAAAGAGCAAAAAGAGAAATACCTCTCAAAATTGACTACAGGAGAAAAACTGGGAGCCTTTTGCTTGAGCGAACCTGAAGCGGGTAGCGATGCTACTTCTCAGAAAACAACAGCTATAGACAAAGGAGATCATTACGTAATCAACGGAACAAAAAACTGGATTACCAATGGAGGCTCTGCAGATATTTACCTGGTAATAGCCCACACAGATAAGGAAAAAAAGCACAGGGGTATTAATGCTTTTATTCTAGAAAAAGGAATGGATGGCTTTGAAATAGGACCAAAAGAACAAAAAATGGGTATTCGTGGTAGTGACACTCATTCTTTGACGTTCAATGATGTAAAAGTCCCTAAAGCTAACCGAATTGGTGAAGATGGTTTTGGCTTTAAATTTGCCATGAAGACTTTAGCGGGAGGTCGTATTGGTATTGCGGCTCAAGCTTTAGGCATTGCAGCTGGAGCTTATGAATTGGCTAAAGATTATTCTAAAATCAGAAAAGCCTTTGGAACAGAAATTAAAAACCATCAAGCTATTGCTTTTAAGCTTGCAGACATGCACACGAGTATTGAAGCAGCAAGGCACCTAGTAATGAAAGCGGCTTGGGACAAAGACCAAAGTCTTAATTATGACCTTTCTGGTGCTATGGCAAAATTATATGCCTCTCAAGTAGCCATGGACGTGACGGTAGAAGCGGTTCAAGTTCACGGCGGAAATGGTTATGTGAAAGAATACCACGTAGAGCGTCTTATGCGCGATGCTAAGATTACTCAGATTTATGAAGGGACTTCTGAAATTCAAAAAATTGTTATTTCAAGAAGTATATTGGAAGATTAGGAGACTACAAAGCATAACATTTATAAGGAATCCTAAAGTGAACTGATGCTTTAGGATTTTTTGTTGAAACTACTTACAACTTATAGCACGTTTACATTTTATCTTTTCTGAATTAAATTTAGAAAAGATAGTTTAAGTTATATTTGCTTGAAGGCAGGTTAAGCTTTAATTTAAATCTTAACGTCAATGGCAAATCGCTGTTTTGACTTGTGTGCATTTTCATCATTAAACTCTAAAAAACAATTATGTTTCTTCTTGACTTCCCTTACGTTTCAGATGTTTTAAAACATACGATAAAAACCTACAATCATCCAGTAATTGCTACCTCATCTGCTAGAAGATTGGTTGCAGATTCTAATATAAATTGGATAAGTGAAGCCGAAGCCTCGGCCTTGTTGAAAACAAATTCCAATCAACTGCTTTATTCTAATTCTGAAAATGGATTAAGCTGGATAGAAACACACTTGGAAGCAAGTGACATCAATCAGCACATTCAATCTGTAAAAGATAAAGCCTTGTTTAGAGAGAAGACAACATCTTTGTTTCCTGACTTTAAGTTTAGGGTAATCGAGTTACAGCATATACATAACTTAGCTTCAGAAGAATTAAACTTTCCATTTGTCTTAAAACCTTCAGTAGGCTTTTTGAGTCTTGGCGTGTATGTAGTTCACAATAAAACGGATTGGGAAAAAGCAAAGGCAGATGTGTTAACAGAAAGCTTTAAAGGTCTTTTTCCTAAAAATGTAGTCGATACTACTTACTTTATTATGGAAGATGTTGCGCAAGGAGAAGAATACGCTGTGGATTATTATTACGATGCAGATGGAGACGTGGTTATTTTGAGTATCCTACACCATCTTTTTTCCTCTGGAACCGATACTAGTGACAGAGTATACATTACATCCAAAGCTATAGTTGATCAACATAAAACGGCATTTAAAAAATTCCTGAAGACCATTGGAGAGGAATTGGGTTTAAAAAACTTTCCAGCGCACGCCGAGTTAAGAGTGGACAAAAAGGGTGCGATTCTTCCCATTGAAATTAATCCATTACGTTTTGGAGGCTGGTGTACCACTGCTGACCTCTCGGGGTTGGCTCTTGGTCTAGATTCTTATGCTTATTTTTTAGAACAACGAGTTCCAGATTGGGACGTGTTATTTCAAGGCAAAGAAGACAAAATTTTTAGTGTAGTGGTTTTGGACAACTCAACTGGTCTGAGTCCAAATGAAATTCAATATTTTGATTATGATGCTCTGGCTGCTGATTTTCAAAAGCCTCTTTGCATAAGGCAACTGGACATCAACACCTATCCACTATTTGGTTTTGTGTTTACAGAAACAGATTCAACAAATCAACTAGAACTTCAAAACATACTCACATCAGATCTTAAAAAATATGTAGTTCTAAACGAGTAAAAGTTACTTTCAGGCGACTTAATTTATAAAAATTAATAACCTTTACAGGCTAAATATGGACTTATGAAAATTTCAGTTGAATTAACACTCACTCCAATTCAAGATGATTATGAACCTATTATCATTGATTTTATAAAATCTTTGCGTCAATCTGGATTTACAGTTTTAGAGAACCCACTTAGTACGCAGATATATGGAGATTATGATGAGGTTATGCAATTACTTAAAAAAGAAGCCAAACTAGCATTTGAATCTATGGACAGAGGTTTGCTTCACATGAAACTAGTAAAATCTGATAGAAGCACGTATGAGCCTCATTTTTGATTGGTTGTTTTCAGAATACCAAAACACGCCAATTCATTTTATCGTTTTAGAGCTTATAGCTATTGTTTTTGGTTTTTTGAGCGTATTATTTTCAAAAAAAGACAATATTCTTGTCTTCCCCACAGGTATAGTGAGTACACTTATTTTTGTCTACATATTATACCAATATAGCCTTCTGGGAGATATGATGATAAACGCGTATTACTTTATCATGAGTGTTTATGGCTGGTATTTATGGACCAGAAAAGTAGATGCTTCCCACTTTGTTCCCATACAGAAAGCAACTTCTAGAGAGCATCAATATTCCATTTTAATTTTTGTGGCAACAGCGATATTTGTTTCTTTGGTATATGAAGTTTTTGATAAGTGGGAGGCTTGGGTTTCTTACCTGGATGTACTTACCACATCCATATTTTTTGTAGGCATGTGGCTTATGGCAAAAAAACGTTTAGAAAATTGGATTTACTGGATTGCAGGAGATATCATTTCCATTCCATTGTATTTTTATAAAGGACTTACCTTTACTTCGTTTCAATATATACTTTTTACTATTATTGCCGTTTATGGATTTTTAGAATGGAAAAGGAACTTAAACAAACCCAAAACCAACTTACTAAAGTAGTGTTTTTTGGTCCAGAATCGACTGGAAAATCTACGCTTGCCTTTCACTTAGCAAAAGCATACAATACAGAATGGGTTCCAGAATTTGCTAGAGCTTATCTACAAGAAAAATATGACAACACACAAGAAGTTTGTGCACCAGTGGATATTATGCCTATTGCTAAAGGGCAAATTCAACTAGAAAATGAAAAAGCTCAAAAGGCTAAGGATTATTTATTTTGCGACACAAATGTGCTCCAAACTTTAACTTATGCTAAAGTATATTACGAAAATTTTGAGAACCCCATATTAGACGAGTGCGTAGATCATCTCAACTACGCCCATTATTTTTTAACCTACATCGATACACCCTGGGTTCCAGACGATTTGAGGGACAAACCTAGGGAGAGAACCAAAATGTTTAGTATATTTGAAAAGGCTCTTTTGGAACGAAACATACCCTATACTATTTTGAAAGACAGCCTGGATAAGCGTTTAAAATCAGTCCAAACCATCTTAAAAACACTATAAACTATTATGCAATTTCACCCTAAAGATTTAGAACATATTCAAGCGCATGAACTTACAGTAGAAAAAATTAAACAAGACCTCAAACACTTAAAAACAGGTTTTCCAAAGGCAGAAATTGTAAAGCCGGCTACTCTTCAAGATGGAATTTTACAATTTACAACTGAAGAAAAAGAAAAGCTAAAGCAAATCTATAAAAACTCTAAGGCGAGTGTACTGAAGTTTGTCCCCGCCAGTGGTGCTGCTTCAAGAATGTTTAGGTTACTTCTCCAATTTAAAGAAGAATTTGAAAACTCTTCCTTAAGTTATGATGATTTTTTAAATCAAGATAAATTTAAACCTCTCCGTTCTTTCTTTGATGCGGTTGAAAATTTAGCATTTTATAATGATTTAGTACTGGCTTTAGAGGAAAAAGGAGTGGATGTCAATGCACTTTCTGCCGAAGAAAAAACGATGAAATTGACAAAACAAATGCTTGATAAAGATGGTTTTGATATGACGAATTTACCCAAAGGCTTGATTCCCTTTCATCGGTATAAAAACCAGTCACTAACAGCTTTTGAGGAACATTTTTATGAGGCTTTAACCTATGCAGTAAAAGACAAAAAAACCAATTTGCATTTTACAATTTCCCCCAACCATATTGATAAATTTGAAGAAAAATTAAACGAATTTCAACCTAAAATTGAAAGCGAATCTGGGGTAAACATCCAAGTGGATTTTAGCTTCCAACACCCCTCAACAGATACGGTTTGCATAGATGCAAATGGTGAATTATTTAGAGATGAAAACGATCACATTTTATTTAGACCTGCTGGACACGGAGCGTTAATTGAAAATTTAAACCAAATTACCCAGGACATTGTTTTTATTAAAAACATTGATAATGTGTCTCACCAAAATTCTGGAATAGAGAAGACTCCGTCTAAATTGGAGTTCAAATCTGTACTGGCAGGGCATCTGATTCAACTTCAAGAAAAAAGTTTTTCTCTTTTAGAGCAACTAGAAGAGCATGGTGAAGACGCAGAACTTTTAGAAACTGCTGTTTCCTTTTTAAGGAAAAAACTCAACGTACACCTTACTATTAAAAACAAACAAGACGTATTTCATTTTCTCAACCGTCCCATTAGAGTCTGTGGAATGGTAGTGAACAAAGGTGAACCTGGAGGTGGACCATTCTGGATAAAAAATGATGATGGTACCACCTCCTTACAAATTGTTGAGAAGAATCAAATCAACTTACAGGACGATGACCAAAAAGCAAAAATGGAAGCTTCCACTCACTTTAATCCAGTCGATATTGTTTGTGGCAGAAAAGATTACAAAGGAAACTTGTTTGATTTGAAGGCGTTTATAGACCATGATAGAGGGTTTGTTGCTAACAAATTTGTTGGAGGTGATCCCATAAAAGGTCTTGAGTTACCAGGCCTTTGGAATGGCGGTATGGCTTGCTGGAACACTGTTTTTGTGGAAGTGCCTGTAGAAAGCTTTAATCCAGTAAAAGCCGTTTCAGATTTATTGAAGCCAGGGCATCAACCCAAAAGCAATGTTTAATTCTAAATTACTTTATAAAGAAATTCAGTTTCAATTTGCATTAAGCGGTGGTCCTGGTGGACAACATGTAAATAAAACAGAAACCAAAGTTATAATCACATGGATACCTTCAGCCTCAAAGGTATTTTCTGAAGAAGAAAAACAAAGAATAGAACGTCAACTCGCTTCAAAAATAAATGCTGAAGGTGAGTTGAAGTTAAGTGTTGCTAAAACTCGAAGCCAAGTTCAAAACAAGAAACTTGCTGTTGTTCAACTGGAAAATTTACTAAAAAAGGCGCTTCACAAACCCAAAAGACGAATTAAAACAAAGCCCTCTAGATCTTCTAAATTGAAGCGCCTTCAAAATAAGAAACAACACGCTAACAAGAAACAGCTAAGGAAAAAGCCGAAACTTTAAGGAGTTCTCAAGGCTATTAGTTATTTAGAACTAAACGTCAATTAAGTCAGCTAATTTCTGGCCTACATGGCTTCCAATAGCTACACCCATTCCTCCAAGCCTAACACCACAATAAACCCGATTTGAAATCGCTTTAATAATTGGTCTTTTTTGTTGGCCTACACCTAAAATTCCACTCCAACGCTGATCAATTTCTACAGATTGACCCGGTAGAATTACCTGCTTAAGTAGATCTTCTAAAGCCATTTGAATATTGGGTGTAATATCTAAAGCAGAAGTGGTTTCGCCTTTAGTATCTAAATGCCGACCACCACCAAGTAAAATTCTATTGTGAATAGCCCTAAAGTAGTAATAGCCTTCATTTAAGTGAAACGTTCCTTTTAACTTGAGAGAAGTAATCGGCTTGGTAACCAATACTTGATTTCTAGCTGGAGTCACTTTCAAATTCCACAAATTCCTTGCAAATGCATTAGTAGCAATAAATAGGTGTTTAGCCTTAAAGTTAAAGCCTTCAAGTTCAATATGAACAGATTCAGCATCAGAAGAAAACGAATGAACCTCTGTGGAGTTTAAAACCATAACGCCTTTGGACTGTACGTTTTGAAGCAAAGCTTGCATCATTTTTCCAGTATCAATTTGACCTTCAAACGGGGTATGAATCAAATTAGGCAAAGTATTTTTAAAATTGAAAGCATTGGTTTTTAAATAAAAAGTATCTGCTTTAAAAATAGGGTGTAGCAATTGATTTAATGATTTTAAACCAGAATAACACCTTTCAAATAGAGCTCTTTCTTTTGTTAGAAAAAGTTCATTACCTCCATATTGCTGATAATCAATTTGTTTTTCACCCAGAGAGGATTTTAATAATTCTAAGCCATTAATGCGTTGATGTACCAAATCATAAAGCTCTTCAGCAGAATGAGTTTTTAAATCTGACAGCAATTCGCTTACACTTCCAAAGCAGGAAAAGCCCGCATTTTTGGTGCTTGCGCCTTGTGGTAAAATTCCTTTTTCTAAAACCAAAACTTTAGATGTAGGGAATTTTTTTTTAAGCTGTAAGGCGCAGGACAAGCCTACAATACCACTTCCAACAATGCAGAAATCAATATTTTTAAACCAAGTGTTATGTTCCCAATAGGATAAGTTCATTTTTTTACAAAAAAAACCTATCACAAGCTTATTACTTTAATAACTGTGATAGGTCAAGATTTCAATTTTCTAGAGTTTTCTTAACATTAAGCAGAATTTCTGCTCGCATTGATGTTTCCAAATAAAGCCCTTATCACCATTTTTTCATAAATTTCCTTATT